>NZ_LSJW01000264.1:0-1632 GCF_001557335.1 Microbacterium sp. CCH5-D1 | reverse complement strand
CCACAGACACCACCCCCGCCGAAGAGACCACCCCCACCACAGAGACGGAGACTCCGTGAGCATCCACCGCGGCATCGTCAGCAGCACCACCACCCTCACTCCGACCCTGGTCCGCGTCACGCTCGGCGGCGAGGGCGTCGCCGAGTTCCTCAGCACCGGCATCGGCGACGAGTACGTGCGGGTCTTCTTCCCACACGGCGACGACCCGATGGATGTCTCGCTGCCGGTGCCCGCGGGCGACTGGTGGGAGACACCGGAGGGAGCGCCAGAGGCACCGATGCGCACCTACACGATCAGCGGAGTGCGCCCGGACGCCGGTGAGCTCGACATCGACTTCGTGATCCACGAGGCGGGTGTCGCCGGTCCCTGGGCCGCCCGCGCGCAGCCGGGTCACGTGCTCGGGCTGAACTCCCCGACCGGTCTGTACTCGCCGCCGGAGGGCATCACGTGGCAGGTGCTCGTCGCCGACCTCACCGGGCTTCCGGCCGTGGCGCGCATCATCGCCGAAGCACCTCGGGGCGTGCGCACGCGGGTCGTGCTCGAAGTGCCGAGCGAGTCGGACCGCATCGGCCTGGAGGCGGGGGCGGATGTCGAGGTCACCTGGGTGGTGGGCGGCAACGGTCACGGCCCCAGCGCACTCGGCCCGCTCGTGCGCGGCATCGTCGACGACCGGCTCCCCCTCGATGAGGGCTATGTGTGGGTGGCCGGCGAGACCGTCGCGCTGCGCGAAGTGCGCAAGTATCTGCGCAAGGAGCTCGGCCTGCCCGCGACCCGCTTCAAGGTTGTCGGCTACTGGACGCCGGTCGCTGCGTGGGACGAGAAGTTCGCCGCGCTGCCCGAGTCGGTGCAGAAGGAGCTCGACGCGATCTGGTCCGATGCCGAGGACGACGAGCCCGAGGACGTGCAGGTGCGTTTCGAGGAGCGCTTGGACCAGCTCGGGTTGTGACGACGGCATCTCAGCGGACGCGAGGCTGCGCCGAACCTTCTGGATTGGACGCGACGGCGGGAGTCGAACCCGCAACGCCATCAGGTATGAACTGAGGCCCGGGACCGCCCGGATCGCCGCGATGGGAATGACGTTACCCGGCCGTGATCTGACCCGCCAGGACCGTTGCCTGGGATAACACTATGAGTCCGCGGATGACACGCCGCGGCCGAAACCCAGGCGCCGCGGCGCACCATCGGCGTGTCCAGCCTCGACACACCGCACACATCACGTTCGGTCTGGGTTTTGGCCGCGGCAGCCGCGGGCGCAGCCGCCGGCAGAAGACTCAGCGCCGGAGGGAGTCGTCGAAAGGGTTGGGCTCGAGCGTGTAGTCGGTCGAGGCGTCCGACCAGGTCCCGCCATCCGCAGGTGTCCCGCGCCGTCGAAGCACACCGAGCGCTCGCGTCGCCGGGGCGCCCACCGCGAGCGCCACCGAGCCCCGCACCGTGCGATCTTCGACCCCGAGCACGCTCGCCCGGTGCCAGGCCTCGTGCAGCGATCCGCCTCGTGCCGCCGGCACCCGCCGCGCAGGCAGTGCCCCGGAGCGCCGAAGCGCCACGAGCTGCTCGACACGCTCCCACCACGTCGACTCGTTCTCGGGATGGAAGTAGTTGTCGCGCAGCCAGTCGGGGTGCGGATGCCGGAGG
>NZ_LSJW01000027.1:0-276 GCF_001557335.1 Microbacterium sp. CCH5-D1 | reverse complement strand
GTGTCGGTCGCGGTCTGGGTGCCGACAGTCGCCGTCACCGTGTAGCCCGCGCCGGGCGTCGCGGAAGCGGGAACCGGGTAGTCGAGCGTGAACCCGCCAGACGCGTCGGTCGTGGCCGTCACCGGACCGCCGACGTTCCCGCCACCCGGCGCCGTCAGCTGCACCGAGACCTGCGTGCTCGCCGGCCAGTTCGTACCGGTCACCGGAAGGCTCGTGCCCGCCTGCACCGTGTCAGCGGCATCGACAGCCGCGGCGGCCGTGACCTCCGTGGTGTCG
>NZ_LSJW01000263.1:0-5076 GCF_001557335.1 Microbacterium sp. CCH5-D1 | reverse complement strand
GTCGGGGACCAACTGCGCTCCGGGGCGACGACCGCCGACACGTTCACCGCTCTGCTCGAGGCGAGTCGTCCTCTGACGGAAAGCGCCTCTGGCCTGGTCGGTTCGGCCGGCGATGCGTTCAAGGACACCTCTGGCGCCCTCGGCAGCGGTGTGGATGCGGCGGGCGCTCTCAAGTCGACCCTGCAGACGGCCGCGCAGTCGCTGGCGGACGCCCTCGCGGCGACGTCGAGCAGCTACGACGCCGTCGGTCAGCGCATCGACGAGCTGTACGCCGGCGCGGACTCGCTCAGCGGAAGCCAGGTGCAGGCGATCACCACGCTCGCCGAGCGCGTGCAGCAGCAGATCGACCAGTACCAGGCCGTGAAGAACACCTTGGAGACCCAGGTCGGACCGAACCTGCCGGATTCCGCGCAGTCCGACTTCGACGCGGTGATCAGCCGACTCGACGAGGCGATCGCGCGCCAGCAGGCCCTGCAGCAGCGGCTCCAGGACACGGCGACGCAGATCGCGGCCGGCAACGACGCGGCGCAGGGCTCCCACCAGGAGATCAGCGCCGCGATCGCCGACGCCAAGAAGGCGATCGCCGACGCGCGAACCGCGTACGACGACGGGCTCAAGACGAAGCTGAACGCCCTCTCGTCGACGCTCGCGCAGATCGGCTCCGACGTCTCGGCGATCCGCTCCGACCTGTCCGGCATCACGTCGGGTCTGTCCGGGGCGTCCGACTCCGTACTGTCCACCCTGTCCCGTGCCCAGGAGGCCACGACCGGGCTGTCGGCGGCGCTGAACTCCCTGGCCGACAGGTTCGACGGCGTGCAGCAGTCCATCGGAAAAGCCGCCGACACCGGTGACCTCAGTGCCCTGATCGGCGCGGACCCCGGTGTGCTGGCGACCTCGCTCGCCGAGCCCGTGCGTCTCGACCGCACGGCGGTGTTCCCCGTGGCAGGCTTCGGCGCGGCCATGGCTCCGCTGTACATGATCCTCGCCCTGTGGGTGGGCGCTCTTCTGATGACCGTGACGATCCGCACGGACGTGAACGCCGAGACGCTGCCCGACCGGCCGGAGCTCACCCCCACGCAGAAGTACCTCGGCCGCTACGGCGTCTTCGGTCTGGTGGGCCTCGCGCAGAGCACGCTCCTGACGCTCGGACTGATCCTGTTCGTGCAGATCGAACCGGCGCATCCGCTGCTGCTGATCCTGGCGGGGTGGGCGATCTCGACCGTGTTCACGCTGATCGTCTACACCGCGGTCGTGGCGTTCGGCAACGCGGGCAAGGCGCTGTCGGTGCTTCTCCTGGTGATCCAGATCTCGGGCTCGGGCGGCGCGTACCCGCTGCAGTTGCTGCCGGACTGGTTCCAGAGCATCAGCCCCTTCCTTCCCGCGACTTACGCGGTGAACATGGTTCGCTCGGCGATCGCCGGCATCTATCAGGGCGACTTCTGGTGGTCGCTCGGTGCTCTCGCGCTGTTCATCGTCCCCGCTCTCCTCCTCGGTCTCGTGCTGCGGCGACCGCTCGTGAACTACAACCGCAAACTGGTCGATGCCCTCGCCTCGACCAAGGTGATGTCGTGAGCACCGCGACTCCGCGAGACGGGCAGGAGACCGCCGCTCCGGCTCCGCGCCGGCGTCGCGATGCCCTGGCCAACCGAGAGTCCCTGCTGCGGGCGGCGCAATCGGTGCTCGCGACCAATCCCACAGCCTCCCTCGATGCGATCGCGCAGGCCGCGGGTCTCACACGCCGAGCCGTCTACGGCCACTTCGCCGACCGCGACAGCCTGCTGCGCGAGGTGATCGCGGTGGGGGCGCAGCGCTTCAACGCGATCGCCGAGACCACGGACGAGTCCGATCCGCGCGTGACCCTGGCGCGGATGGCGACTCGGCTCTGGCGGGAGGCTTCGGCCGTGCGCGCTTCGGCGAACATCGCACTCGACGACGCGCATCTGGCGGACACCGTCCGCGCCCTGGCTCCGCTGCGACGACGCATCCGCGACCTGACCGCAGTGGGGGTGGGATCGGGAGCTTTCCGCGGCGACATGCCCCCTGAACTGCTCGCCTTCCTGATCGAGGAGACGGCCAGGGCCACGCTGCGCGAGCTGCGGCTGACCACGACCGACGCCGACGCGACCGTCGTGCGCGTGGTGCTCAGCATCGTGGGGCTCTCCTGGACCGAGCAGGCGGAGCTCATCGACGCGCATCCCGAGATCTTCGCTCGGGGCTGAGCGCCTGCTGACGCGTGCTCAGTCGCGCGCCCGTACCCGGAACCACAGGGTGAGCTCGTTCAGTGCCCTGAGCGTGGTGTCGACGTCTGCACCGGCGTCCAGGTCGGCGAACGAGTCCCGGAAGCCCGAAGGGCGGCTCTCGCCGACGTGCAGGGCGCGATACCCCATGGTCCAGTCCGGAAAGCGGCGCTCGGTGATCGACTGCGTCAGGAGCACGCGCAGGTCGCGGTGCCGGGAGTCACGGCGGATGGTGTCGACGAGGCCGGCGATCGTGTCCGCCTGCCCCTCCAGCACCTGGATGAAGCGACCGTCTCGGTGAAGGAGCATGCCGGTGATGCCGCGCCCGTCGTTGAGGCGACGACACACGGCGAGCAGCTGCTCGAGCGCGGTCTCCCTGAACGGCTGTGACGCCGTGCTGGTGTAGACGAGCGACACCAGACCGGTGGCCGAAGCCGAGCTCACAGCGCGGCCCCCTGCTCGCCGTCGTGGATCTCGGACGATGCCGCGTCTGTCAGCTGCTCGACCGCGGCGGTCGCTGCCCGCAGGGTCGGGAAGTCGCCGAGCGACCGTGATCGGGCATCGAACGCGCGGTACTCGCCGTCCGGCTGCCTGTCGATGTATCCGAGGAAGTCGCCGCGGCGGCTCCCGACATGGAAACCCTCCTCGACGCATGCCCAGAGGACGTCGGGATCGGGTAGGGCGGAGTTCGGCACCTCAGCAGACTAGGCGCACGGTATCCGTTACGCGCTCCCCTTTACAGCGGTCGCGTCGGTGCGCTACGCACGTGCCCCGTGGTCGATGTCGAAGTCGATCGACGCGATCCCGATCTCATCATCCTCATCCTCATCCCCGGTGGCGCGCTGGGGGAAGAGGGGTGGCGTCGGATCTCCGCTGCCTCGTCGGAGAAGTCCGGATCGTCGCCGTCGGAGGTCTGCGGCCCGACCAGGAGGTCGTTGCCGACGCCGACGATCAGATCGGCGGAATCCTTCTTCCCATCGATGACGATCGGGAGCCGGAGCGCCGCCGACTCGCCTTCGCTCGCGATGGCGGCGGCGAGCGCGACGAGCGCGTCGGCGACGTCATCGGTCGTGACCACCTGTTGGCCTGCATAGGACACGAGTTTCATATCCGCGACGGTGCCACGATCGGCGCAGCACACCCAAGGGGGTTGCATCGCGGCCCTCTCAGACGCTAACCATGCTCACCACGTCGATACCAGCGCGTCGGGGTTAACGTCAAGGGAGGGTGCCCGATGGCAGTGTTGCCGCGGTTCCCGCGTATCGTGGCCGACACGAAGAGCCGCTTCAGCGCTCTACGTCGGTCGAACCGGCGGCGTGTTCGGACTCTCTCTCGGGTCCGGGCGGCGGCTCGGGGGTGGGTGCGTCTGCGCACCCGCTCACTCGATTTCGCCGGTCCTCCGCGTTCGGGTCGCGGAGGACCGGACAGTCTTCCGCGCGATCGGCGGCACCGGCGAGAGAATGGACCATATGTCCGCGAACTCCCGCCGGCCGCTGCTCTCCTCCGTACGTCGCCTGTTGCACACCGATCCGTCAGCGGTCGCGCACACCGAGGCCATGCCCGTCATCGACGAGCGCACGGTCCCCCGCGTGCTCGACCTCGCGACGCGCATCGGGGAGTCGATGTTCGCCGTCGGCGCCTCCGCGCACGAGGTCACGCTCGCGATCACGCGGGTGTGCGACGCCTACGGGATGCGCGGCGTGCAGGTCGACGTCACGTACAACTCCATCACGGTGTCGTTCCACCTGAGCGGCGAGGTCTGGCCCGAGACCCTGGTGCGGGTGGTGCGGGTGACCGCGCCCGACCACGCGAAGCTGCAGCGTGTGCAGGCCCTGGTCGCCGACATCGACGGCGGCCTCGACCTCGAATCCGCCCGCACCACGTTCCGCGCCATCCGGCGTGTGCCGTTCCGCTACCAGCAGCCGGTCGTGATCGTCGCGCGCGCTCTGCTCGCGGTCGGGGTCAGCATCATGCTCGGTGCCGCACCGATCATCGTCGGACTCACATTCGTCGCCGCGCTGTGCGCAGCCCTGACCCAGGCCGGGCTCGCGCGACTCCGCGTCCCCCTGTTCTTCAGCCAGATCGCGGGAGGCCTGGTGACGACGATCGTGGCCGTGGTGGTCTCGGCGCTCGGCACCGCGGGGATCGAGCCGTTCGTCGGCATCCGCCCATCGATCATCGTGGCCTCGGGCATCGTGTTGATGCTCGCCGGTCTCACGGTGGTCGGCGCGGCACAGGATGCGATCGACGGCTTCGCCCTCACCGCAGGCGGGCGCATCCTGGATCTGACCATGCAGACCCTCGGCGTGGTGATCGGCATCCTCGTCGGCCTCGAACTCGGCGGCGTCCTGGGCTTCACGATGGACCTCCCGGACGACCCCGCACCGTTCGGGCCGCCCGTGAACCAGTTCGCCGGTGCGATCATCATCGCGGTCGCCGTCGCGGTGTTCAACGGCGCCGGCATCCGGATCATCCTGGTCAGCGCGCTCCTGAGTGCCGTGACCCTCGCGGGCTACACGGGATCGGTGGCGCTGAACCTGCACCCCGCGGCGGCGAGCGCGGTGGGCGCGCTGCTGGCGAGCTTCCTCGGGATGCTGATCGCGCGAAACCTGCATGTCCCCTCGGTCGCGGTGACCACGGCGGCGATCGTACCGCTCGTTCCCGGAGTCGCCGTGTTCCAGGGCTTGCTCGAGATGGTCCACGCGGCGGGCACGTCGACGGGGATGCTGCTCGCCGGCGGTTCCCTCATCGATGCGGCCGTGATCGGGATCGGCCTGGCCTCCGGTGCCTCGCTCGGCCTCTACCTCGGAACCCCCGTCCGCGCCACCCTCGCCAGCGT
>NZ_LSJW01000262.1:0-4518 GCF_001557335.1 Microbacterium sp. CCH5-D1 | reverse complement strand
GTCATCTCCTCAGGCGGGGTCTCGGGCGGGGAATGCGTCACCGCGTGCATCCTTTCGGGTGGGCTGCCTCGTCGACGCTACCGGTGTCGACGGGGCATGTGGGCTCGGGTGATCGGTGCGGCGCATGCATTGACATCATCGCATAGGGATTGCATTATGTGCATCATGGATGCAACTCCTGGCGACGGTGCCGAACACAATCCCCTGATGTGGAGCCGACGCTCCGTGCTGCGAATGCTCGTGATCGCCGGCGTGCTCCCCCCGGTGCTCGGCTCGCCGGGCGGCATGGCCCCCGCGGCGGCCACCGAACTCACCACCGCGGGCGGGGTGTATGCCGATGCTCTGCGGCGACTGGACAAACCGAACCTCGCCTTCACACAGGTCGCTCAGCTGGTGGGACAGAACCATCGCATGACCTTCCTGCAGGCGACGTGGGACGGCGGCGCGACGATCGTGCGCGACCTCGAGGTCAAGCACAACGGCGGATGGCTGCAGATCACCGACCCCGCCCACCGCTTCGACGAGCAGTGGCTCGTGCTGGAGGGCACGCTGCCGGCCGGGAGCGCTCCGGAGCTGTACGGCCCGCTCGCGCCGAGCTGGCTGGGCTTCACCTCGTTCCAGGTGCTCGGGCCGCAGGCGATCGAACTGACCACCAGCACAGACGACGTCGACCTGGTGGTCCGCTGGCGGCTGGAGGGAGCGCAGCCCGAGGCGCACTACGTGCTCACGGCCAAGACCGCAGGCGACTACATCGTCGGTTACCAGAGCCAGGACACCCGGTCGATCGACGACCTCGACGAGGTGCTCTGCGGGTCCTATCAGCACGCCCTCTCGGTGCTCGACGGCTCGGCGCCGCTGGGGGCGTGGGAGCTCTTCGCACCGATGGCGCTGACGCAGTACGCGATCGGCGACGTCGCCGTCACCTCGGGTGTCTATCTGCCGTCGGAGGTCGCCGAGTTCGTGCACGAGCGGCAGCTGATGTCGGACCGACAGCCGTACGGCATGAGTCTGCGCAACGACAGCCTCGACATCGTGCCGTCCATGTACGCACCCCAGCCGGGGCTGCGGACGGCGATGACGGTCGGTCAGCAGCGTGGGTTCGCCTTCGGCCTCGCCGCGCGCGCCGACACGCTGTACGGCACCTACACGCAGCTGTGCCGAAACGAGTACGGCCTCACGGCGTACCGGCACAACGTCTACGACCGGTCGCTCACCGACGCCGTGCACGCCATGGCCGAGCTGATCGCCGTCGAGCCCAGCGGCGACGACTCCATCGACTACGTGCCGTCGTACTCGGGGTGGTGGAACCGTGCCAAGGGGTTCGTCGACGTCGAGAACGAGGATGCCGTCCGCGCGGCGGCGAGCGGCGTCGTGCTCTCTGCGCACTACCTGACGGGAACCGCGGACAGCACCCTCTACGACCGCCGTGCCAGGCCGCTCGTCGAGTATCAGCTCTCCCGCAAGGGCATCGGGCATACGCCGATGATCGGCAGCCCGGTCTACAACGACAAGACGCAGTACCGGATCGGTCGGATCCCCACCGACGCCGTGAACCTCGCGTCGCTGTATCAGCTCACCCACGGGCGCAACGCCGGCATCCAGCGGCTCGCGGTGCAGGCGACCAAAGCGGGTGTGGTCGGGCAGAGCAGAGCCCCGTTCTCGAACGCGCTGGCGACGTACCGGGTCACGGGGGATCCGGCCTATCTCGCGGAAGCCACCTTGATCGCGCGGCGGTACTCGCAGGAGCAGATCCTGACGCCCTATCGCAGCAACGGCCAGCCGCCCGGTGGCTTCGCCTACAGCTTCTCGAAGTACTGGGTCGACCTGCTGGAGATGTTCGAGGCCACGGGGGAGTCCGAGTTCCTCGACGGCGCGTACCGCGAGGTGCAGCGCTTCATCACGCAGACGGCCGTGCGCCCCGTGCCGGACACGACGGTCACGGTGCCGGTCGGTTCCGTGATCAGGCAGCAGTACGACTGGGAGTCGCGCTCGTCCCTCCCGTCGTATCCCACCACCGACGTGCCGACCGAGACGGTGCCGGCCTGGTACGTGTCCCCGTCGGGGCTCACGTTCGAGGCATTGTCGTCGTTCAAGCTCGGTGTCAGCACGCTGGCGAACCCGGGTGGCGGCTACGTGTTCAACCCGTGCTGGGCCGGAGCACTGCTGCGCCTGGCACACCACACCGGAGACGAGCTGCTCGCCGACATCGCGCACAACATGGTGATCGGTCGCTTCACCACGTACCCCGGTTACTACGGGCGGCAGTTCCAGGTCGCGCACATGAAACCCGACTTCGCGACAAGCGGCCCCGTGGGCATCACGGGGTACTACTTCCACCACGCACCGGCCCAGCTCGGGCTCGCGATGGACTACCTGATCAGCGAGAGCTTCTATCGGAGCGCAGGGGCCATCGAGTTCCCGCACGTGTTCGAGGCCGATTTCGCGTACTTCAAGTTCTTCGCCTACGGCCATGCCCCGGGAACGTTCTTCGGTGAAGACGGGGTCTGGCCGTACCTTCCCGCGGGGCTCATCGCGGTCGACAACCCTCTGGTCAACTGGATCGGCGGTGTCGGCAACGGCGCCCTGTACATCAGCCTGACCAACTCCGCCGGGACCGCGCAGCAGGTGGTCGTCGACCTCTCGAGCGACCTCACCGGGGTGCCCCGGAACTCCTCGACGCCCGTGGAGCTGGTGACGGCGAACGGCACTCGATCGACCGGAGCGGCGAGCAGCGGACGGGTCACCGTGACGGTCCCCGCGCGCGGGCTGGTGGCCCTCGTGGTGCGCGACGTCGACGTGCAGCGTCCCGAACTGCCTTTCGACGACATCGTCGATCACGGGCCGGACAGCTTCCACGAGGTCGACTCCGACCCGGCGACCGAGTACGGCGTCGCGCGAGGGATGCTCCTGGTGCGCCCCGACGGTCAGGGGTACGACGCGTACGTGCAGATCGACACGGAACAGCAGGCGACGCTGTCGTACCGGATCGGCGGGAACGCGGTGCAGCAGGCGCCCCAGAAGGCGTACCCGTTCGAATGGACGATCCCGGTCGACGACCTGACCGACACCTTCCGGTACACGATCACCTCCGGCGGAGTGACCACGCCCGAGGTCACGCTGAAGCTGCCCGCACGGATCAGCGGTGCGAACCCGGGTCTCGCGGGAGATGTCATCGCGCAGGCGACGGGCACCGCCGGCGACCGTGTGCCGCTGACGATCGAAGTGCGCAACGCGACGGACGACCCGATCACCGGCACGGTCGCGATCACACTCCCGTCCGGGTGGCAGCTCGACGGCGCGGTCCCGGCCGTCTCCGTCCCGGCGCAGGGCTCAGCCCGCGTGGAATCGGCCGCGGTGATCGCCACCGCCGCACCGCTCGGTGAGGTCGAGGTGAAGGCGAAGCTCACGGTCACGGGCGAGGACCCCGTCACGCTCAGACCGGCCGCGATCGAGGTGATCGACCGGCGCCGACTGGTGTCGCTCACCTCCGATGTCGAGATCGTGAGCGGGCCGGGCGCCGTCGCGAAGCTGACCGCACTCGTCATCAACACCGGGGTGACGCCCCTGCAGGGCACGCTCGCCCTCTACGGGCTCACGGGGTGGAGCGTCGGACAGCAGAGCACGACGATCACCGTGCCACCGCGATCGGATCTGACCCATACCTGGACGGTGACGGCCGGCTCCGGTGTCGCACCCGGATCGTCGACGCGCTTCGAGGCACGCCTCGATCAGAGCCTCAGGAGGGGAGTGCTCGTGCGCGTCGCCGACGAGGGCGTGATCGCCCACACGCAGTCGCCGTGGCCGGGGTACCTCGAGGCGGGGAACTGGTACCCCAGCGGACTCTCCGGCTGGAACGGCACCCGCACGCGGTACAGCGATTCCGACTCGGTGGGCAGCACGGTGACGTGGAACGTCGACCTCCCGCAGGCAGGGCTCTACCGTGTCTCGGTCTGGTACCCGACGAACCCCACGACCACGACGTCGGCGGCCTACGTCGTGGAGCATCAGAACGGCAGCTCCGAGGTGATCGTGGACCAGACCCAGGGCGCAGCCGCCTGGCGCTCGCTGGGCTCGTTCCGCTACGCGGCCGGTGCGACGGGCACGGTGCGACTCGAGGTGCGCAACACCAGCATCCACCGGGTCAGCGCCGCGCAGTTCGTCCGTATCGGCGACTGACTCCCCGGTTCGAATCGCGCAAATGGTCGCATCCGCCAGGCGGATGCGACCATTTGCGCGATTCTGAGGAGAGTTGACGACTCAGTGGCGCACGTACTCCTTGATCGCGTCCTCGTCGACCGCGACGCCGAGGCCCGGGCCGGTCGGGACGACGAAGCCGCCGTCGGCGCGCACCTCGAGGCGCGTCGTGAGCAGACGGTTGGCGACCGGGAGCGTGAACGGCTGGTACTCGAACGCGAGGAGCGAGGCGGCGCTCGCCGCGACGTGAACGCCGGCGGCCATCGCGATGCCGAAGGCTGCCGAGTGGTGAGGGGCGACCTGCACGTGGAAGGCGTCGGCGAC
>NZ_LSJW01000261.1:0-224 GCF_001557335.1 Microbacterium sp. CCH5-D1 | reverse complement strand
CTGCCGGACCTC
The DNA here is from genome assembly GCF_001557335.1 of Microbacterium sp. CCH5-D1. Lineage (NCBI taxonomy): Bacteria > Bacillati > Actinomycetota > Actinomycetes > Micrococcales > Microbacteriaceae > Microbacterium > Microbacterium sp. CCH5-D1. Next base: position 212 of record NZ_LSJW01000261.1, on the reverse strand, counting down.
GCCGTCCACGCCACTCTGCTGGATGGCGCCCCCACGTTCGGAACCCTGGACGACCTCGCACGCTGACCCCCGCCGCCCGGTGCGGCCCGATCGAGAACGACAAGGACGTCATGGACTACGGTGCACTCTCTCTCATACCCGTCGGCTGTGTGCTGATCGTGGCGGTGATCACGAGGCGGACTCTGCTGGCGCTCGCCTGCGGCACCGTCGCC
>NZ_LSJW01000260.1:0-7053 GCF_001557335.1 Microbacterium sp. CCH5-D1 | reverse complement strand
CCGTCAGCCCGAGCACGACATCGGAGCCTGCCCCCACTCCGACCCCCAGCTCCAGCTCCGGAGACTTCGGGGACTTCACCGCCACCCAGCTGGTCGAGATCTGCGTCGACTCGACGCGATCGGGTTTCGCCGGCGACGTGCAGTTCGACTCGGCCGCCAGCCGCATCGAGCACCGCAGCGTGACCCCGGAGTGGCTCGTGATCGTCCCGGCGCAGACCTCCGGCTTCCAAGGAGAGGCGCAGTGCACGATCGGTGGTTCTCCGTCGAATCCGGACATCGGGCTGTCGTCCGCGTCGATCGAGCGCCTCCCCGAGGATCAGATCCAGAAGTTGATCGACGGGAAGAACGAGGGCGGCGACCGCTGATGTGCGGCTCAGAACCGACGGTGGAGTCGTCGAGCCCGCCGGCGCCTCCCCTTCTCTCTCGAAGATCGGCCCTGATCGCCTCCGGAGTCGCAGGTGGCGCCGCGATGTTCGGGCTGAACGTCGTGGCCCCCGGAGAAAGAGCGGCTGCAGCCGGGACGTACATCCGGCCGTGTGGCTACGCACCGATCTCCGACTCCTGGCAGGGGCACCGCAACCGCAACTCCGCGGAGCCGGGCACCGACTACTCCGTGCCGAGGGGCATGCCCGTCATGGCCGTGACGAATGGCCTCATCGTCGATCGCAAGGACACCACGTCCACGGCGACGGGCCGCTACCTGGCGCTCCGCGGGGACGATGGCAACTACATCCGTTATCTGCACCTCGACTCGAGTGTAGTCCGAGTGGGCACGCGCGTGACGCAGGGAACGGTCATCGCCTACTCGGGAGCGTCCGGTTTCGACAGCGAGACCGGCTACGGAGCACACGTCCACGTCTCACTCTGGATCGGCGGCTCACCGAACCAGCTCGGATTCAGGAACACCGTCGACTTCGAGAACTACGTCATCGACAACTCACCCAGTCAACCCCCCGCCTCGGAGGATCCCGTGCCCACCCATCAGTCCACCACCTACGCATGGAACACCGTCATCCCTGCGAACTCCTGGATGCCCGTGCGCGTCGGGGCAACCGAGTTCTATCTCGCGGTACTCGCCGCCGGACGGCGTGAGACCGGAGACGTCGTCGTCAACCTGCGGGCATCCGGCGTCGCTTCCGCCCTCCAGCTCCGTGTGGTCGCGGAGGCTCTGAACTCCGCTGGCGCCGTCGCACAGTCGTTCGTGCAGCCCACCGTCGAGATCCCGAAGACCGTCTCCAGTGACGGGATCACCCACGCGCAGTACGTGATGCCGTACACCCTGGTCGGTCCTGTCCGGCTCTACGCGCATGTGCGGTCAGTCGGCGGCACCGCGAAGATCGAAGAGGTCACGATCAAGAAGAACTACTGGCCGGCGTGACGCCGCCCCTGCTGTTACGGTCCCGCTTCCAGACGCGATGACCGTCAGATCGTCCGGCCCGCCTTCGGGGGCCGGACGATCTGCATGTGCCGTGCAGCGGTCTACCTCGCCCGAGCGTCTATCGGACCACGGCACGGTGATCTGGGGACAGCCCGCTACTGTCATTGACATGCACCCCAACGAACCGAAACCCCCATCAGTGCTGCCCGGAGTAGGTCGCAGAACGTTCATGACGGCCGCTGCGATCACGGCGGCGGTCACTGCTGCCGGCGTGGGCGCGGTCGGTCGCCCGCAATCAGCGGCCGCTGCCGTGACCTGGGGTTACCCGTTCACGTTCCGTTCCGGGCGCTCGCGCGGCTTCGTCGGACAGTACCCGGCGCACGCCGGAATCGACTACACCCCGGGTTTGGGGACGCCGATCCACGCAGTCGCCGATGGAACGATCGTCGTCAGTGGTATCACCGGGAACGAAGGCGCCTACGGCGAGAGCATCCACATTCAGCACGCCGACGGCTATCGCACCGTCTATGCGCACATGCTCGAGGGCACACGCATCGGCACAGGGCCGGTTTCGCGAGGGCAGTTCATCGGCAGAGTCGGTGACACCGGCCAGTCCACCGGTCCGCACCTGCACATCGAAGTCCAGCGCAACGGCGTGGCACTCAACCCCGATCCCTACATCGACGACGCGCCGCTCGCAGGGAGCGGGCCGACGACACCTCAACAGGAGACAGCAATGGAAGCAATCGTGAAGGTCCCGACCGGAGCCGTGGTTCACCTCAGGTACGGCGGGAAGACCGACTTCGCCAGCCAGCAGCAGTACAACGACTTCCGCATGCAGGTCGACACCCTGCGCAGCCTCGGAGCAACCGATCTCATGCCTCTGCCCGAGCTCTCGAAGGTGCCCGGAGTTTCCTGGGACACCTTCACCTTCCTCGCCGGCTATATCGGGGCGCCGACGGCGTAGTCGCGAGCGCGTGACGGAAGGCTCCCACCATGCCGAGTGCTCGGTGGGAGCCCTCCGCACGGCGCCGGAGACGGAAAAAGCCCCGGAGTTCCGCGTTTTTCAGCGGTTCTCCGGGGCTTTTATGGTCGGGCTGACAGGATTTGAACCTGCGACCCCTTGACCCCCAGTCAAGTGCGCTACCAAGCTGCGCCACAGCCCGTTGTTCTGCGCTCTCGCGCAGGCAACTCCCCTATCTTAGCCGTATCCGCACCCCCTCCGCGAACCGAGGCGTTGCGAGTGTCGGATGCCCCGCGTAGCGTCGCGTCATGGCGACGATCACGACCGAGCTGGCGACGATGGCGCGCTGGGACGATGTCCAGCACGCGCTCACGGGTGGCGGAGACGGCGCCAGTTGCCAGTGCATCTGGCCGGTGCTGAGCAATAAGGACTGGAACGCGACCACGACGCCGCAGCGCACCGAGATGTTCCGCACCGAGATCGACGAAGGGCCACCTCCAGGGATCGTCGCCTACGTCGATCGCGAGGCTGCCGGTTGGATCCGCATCGGCCCCCGCACGCGCCAAGCCCGGGTTCCTCGCACGCGCATCATCGCTGCGGCGAGCACCGAGCCGTTCGAAGACGAGTCGGTCTGGGCGGTGACGTGCTTCGTGGTGCGCCGAGAGCACCGTGGCAGCGGGCTCAACCTCGAGCTCTTGCGCGCGGCCGTGGAGTACGCCCGAGAATCCGGGGCGCGCCTCATCGAGGGGTATCCCGTCGACACCCGCGGTGAGAAGCAGCGCTCCAACGACCTCTTCCACGGCACTCTCGGAACATTCCTCGCGGCCGGCTTCATGGAACGGGCCGAGCTCAAGCCGGGCCGCACGCTCGTGGCACTCTCCTTCGATGACGACGGATGATCGCAACCGATGAGAAGCCGCTAGCGTGAAGTCATGAGCAACGAGACTCCGACCATCGACGATCCCGAGCTCGGCACGTTCACGCGCGCACGCTCGGAGCTCACCGATGGGACGGTGCTGACACACGATTGGTTCGTCGGCTCGATCTCGGTCCACGGCACCGACCTCGAGCTGATGATGGAAGGCTCGGCCCCTGACGAGGTCGAACCTCTGCTCCCCCGACTGCGGGACACGGTGAAGCGACTCGACATCGTGCGACGCATCGCCACGGATGCCGTCGTCACGAAGTTCAGCGCGGGCGAACCGGGAAGTCTCGAGCTCGACGAGGCCAGCACAGACCTCGCCGTCGAGGCCATCGAAGCGGCCGCCGACGGCACGGTCGTTCTCCATCTGACCGACGGCTGCGGCGAGCACTTCCCCGAGGGATACTGGCCGGCTGTGCATCTCGGTGTCGACGACAGCGTCGTCGAGGTCACCGTCGAATCGTGAACAGCAGCGCCATGAGGGACGGGTCGCAGGCCCCGTCGGTGCCGCGACACGACGACGAGCTCCAGCGGCGCCGCGTGCTCTTCGCCTCCGCGTTCCTCCCCTACACCGTCGTGTCTCTCCTCCACGTCGTCCTGCTGGCGGTCGACAGCCCGCTCGCCGCGCCCACCAAACTGCTCCTGATGCCGCTGCTGGCTGTCCCGGTCGTGGTCTCTGCGCGACACCTCGTTCCGCGCTCCGCGCTGATCCTGCTGCTTGCCGCCGTGTTCTTCTCCTGGCTCGGCGACGGAGCCGGGACATTCTTCCCCGGCGGCCCCGAACTGCCCCTGATGCTGCTGTTCTTCGGCATCGCCCACGTGGCCTACATCCTGCTCTTCGCACGTCACCTGTCGACCCGGCGCATGCCCTGGTGGGCTCTCGTGTACGCCGGCTGGTGGGTCGCCATGATCGCCGTGCTCGGTCCGCACACCGGTGGCCTTGTCGTCGCCGTCGCTCTCTACGGACTGGTGCTCGCGGGGACCGCCGCCTTCTCCGCGCGCTGCCATCCCGTCATCGCCGTCGGAGGGTCGTTCTTCCTCGCGAGCGACACGATCCTCGCTTTCCGACTCTTCCTCCCCGATTCCCTGCCGCCCTGGAGCAGCCCCGCCGTGATGCTCACCTACACGATCGGGCAGGGACTGATCGTCGCCGGTGCTCTCGTGGCACTGAGGAAGAGGAGTTCCTGATGGATGCCGCACGCATCGACAGCTGGCTCTGGGCTATCCGTGTCTACAAGACGCGCTCGGCGGCGACGACGGCATGCCGCGCGGGGCATGTACGCGTGAACGGAGACAGGGTGAAGGCCGCGCAGCAGATCCGGGTGGGCGACGAGGTCCGCATCAGGATCGCCGGGTTCGATCGAATCCTCTTCGTCCGCCAGTTGCTCGTCAAGCGTGTCGGCGCTCCCGTCGCCGCTCTCGCCTACGACGACCGGACGCCCGAACGAGAGCCTCAGGCAGCACTGGGCGTGCGCGACCGCGGAGCGGGGCGACCGACCAAACGCGAACGACGCGACATCGATCGGTTGCGCGGCCGCAACGACGATCTCCCGAGCTGATATCTCGGCATGCATCGTGGCCGCACCTTCTCGCTTTCGAAGCTTTGTTCTAAACTGAGTGCATGGCGAACGATAAGAAACCCGACCTCGATCTCGAGGAACGTCGTCGAGTTCTCGACGCCTGGGTCGCGACCCGTCGCCGCATCGCCGCACTCGAGGCCGAGGCAGCCGAGCTGCTCACGGAGCAGATCGCCATCCACGATGCCGAAGTCGCCTCGAGCCCGTTCCACCGCGATGCGATCTACCGGTCGATGGTCGCGGAGTTCTCGGCTGCCGGCCGCCTGCCGAAGGGGTCCATGGAGTTCGCCTTCGCAGACGCCCAGGCCCTGGTCGGTCATCTCCCCGCGACCCGCGCTTCGTTCTCGCGCGGCACTGTCAGCGCTGGACACGTTCGCGAGATCGCCAGGGCCAGCGCCATCGTGGCCGAGGCCATCCGCAACCGCAAGATCGATCCGGCAGTCATGGAGCTGTTCGAGACGGCGGTGCTGGTGGTCGCCGAGCAGGACACCGCAGCGCGCACCAAGGCGCACGCTCGACAGGTCGTCGCCGCCCTCGTCGGCGAGACGCTCGTCGACAGACACCGACGTGCGGCCGAGGAACGGTGCGTGACGGTGAAGTCGCTCGACGACGGGCTCGCGCTGCTCACCGCCATGCTGCCCGAGTGGATCGCCACCGCCATCGCCGACCGACTGAATCAGATGACACGAGCGGTCGTACGCGCCCGCGATGACCGCGATGTCGTTCCTCCGCCCTGGTGGTTCGACGACGGGCGTGAGGGCATCAGCCCCGAGGACATCTCCCTCGACGATCCGGTGTTCGACCTCCTCGATGACCGTGTGATCCGTGGCATCGACGAGAGCACGTTCACGACCGACCCCGACGTCGTGCGCTTCCCGGCGGACACCCGTACGTGGGCACAGACCCAGGCCGACCTCTTCGCTGATCTGCTCCTCACGGCAGACCCGAGCGCCGCCCACGGGGACGGCCTCGACGGCATCCAGGCCCGCGTGCAGGTGACGATCGCAGCCAGCACCCTCACCGGCGCTGACGACGACCCGGCGGAGCTCGACGGGCACGGAGCGCTGCACCCCGACGTCGCGCGCGAGCTCGCAGCGCGCAACACGGGCTGGAGCCGCCTGTTCCTCGACCCGTCCGGCATGGTCGTGGAGACCGACACCTATACGCCGACCGAGGGCATGCGGCGTTTCCTCCGCGCGCGCGACCGACACTGCCGGTTCCCGGGATGCCGGATGCCGGTGCACCGCTGCGAGATCGACCACAACCACGATCATGCGAAGGGCGGCACGACCGCGCTCGACAATCTCGCGCACTTCTGTCGGAATCACCACACGCTCAAGCACCCGGACATTCCGGAGGCGCATCGGTGGACCGCTCAGCAGGAGAAAGACGGCAGCGTCACCTGGCACAGCCCACTGGGCCGGGACTACGCCGATTCGCCCCCTCGAAGGGTGATGTTCGTCTGACGCCGGGCTTCCGGGTCGACGGTGACCGGACCGCGACGCAGGGACTCGACGTCAGCCCTGCGCGTCGAGCAACTCGAGCAGCCATCCCGCCGACCTGATGTGCGCGGCGCCCGCGTGATCGGCCCGTTCCCGAAGGCCGCGGTCGCTGGTGACGGCGACGACGGATTCCTCGCCCGCGACCCGACGCTCGATCTCAGCGACGATCGCGTCGTCGCCCTCAGCCTCGGCACGTACCAGGCGGACGGGTCCCGGTTCATCGGGGATGCCTCGCGCCTGTCCCTCGACCACCAGCGAGACCTCGGGGAACCACACATCTCCCCCGAGCTCCAGCTCCTCGGCGGGAACAGCCAAGCGTTCGAGACGGCCGCGAAGTCGAGCCGCCGCTCCGGCACGGTCCTTCCACCAGCCGTCGGGGACCGAACCGACGACGTTCGCCGCATCCACCACGATCGCAGGACGCGTCCCGAGCAGCGCCCGCAGCGCAGGCCACGACGCCCCAAACCCCGGGTGCAAAGGGCGGGCGTCGACCTCATCCACCGGCACCCATTCCAAGGCGACGCTCTCGGGGTCGCTGATCACCGGCTCGAACGGCACCGGCACGTCGGCGATGACGGTCGTGTATGACCAGATCCCGAGGTCGAGCACGCTCGTGAACCGGGCGCGCACAGCACCGTCGGGCACGCCGGCCTCTTCCTGGGCTTCGCGGACGGCTCCGTCGATCGCGCTCTCCCCCTCGTGCAGCGCCC
>NZ_LSJW01000259.1:0-16173 GCF_001557335.1 Microbacterium sp. CCH5-D1 | reverse complement strand
CTCCTCGAAGCCGGCGGATTCAGACCGCTCCTACACTCTCATTCGCGATGAGCCGGTTTGGGCGGCAACTAGCTTCCATCAGAGAGTGCTGTCCGCGTCCGAGATGGTGTCGACGCCAACATTTCCTGTCCCGTATGCACAGGGAAACAGTCCCGTATGCACAGGGAAACAATTGGCCAACTAAGAACGCCCAGTCTGCGTGATCCGAGAAATCCCAGAACGTTGGGATTTCGGTGCCCGGCATGGCCAACTCTGGCCAACTGGTGACGCCCCCTGTCATCAAGTTGGCGCATTAGTGGCCTGCGCCATGAAGCCTCGCGGTGGGTGATGAGCAGGCCAGCGCATCGAGGGGGCTCTGGGTGTGGATTACGGGGGACGTTGAGATCCCGCAGGCGGTTGTCGACGCTCACGCCGACGGCGACTTGGTATTCTTCGTCGGCGCCGGAGCATCCATGGGCCCGCCATCGCGTCAACCCTCGTTCGAGGGCCTCGCCGTGGCCATGGCGGAGCAAGCGGGAGAACCGTTTTCCAAGGACGGCGGGCTCGACTTCTTCCTCGGCTCACTCCCCGAAGGGTTCGACACCCGACGCCACGTGCGCGACAAGATTTTGAGCGGTCCGCCGGAGTTCAGCCCGACCCACACCGCCATCGCCCAGCTGGCGGCGACAAGTGGAAGGTTCCAGGTCGTCACCACCAACTTCGACCTGCACCTCGAAAACGCCGCGAATGCGGCTGGTGTTGGTCCCGGAGACGTCTGGCACAGCCCCGCGCTGCCCATCGGCTCGAACTATGCCGGCCTCGTGTATTTGCATGGGTCTGTGCGTCGTCCGCCGGAGGAGCTGATTGTCACGGATCGTGACTTCGGACGCGCCTACCTCACTGAGGCGTGGGCCACGCGGTTCCTGTTGCCGATGTTCGACAAGCGCACGGTAGTCTTCGTCGGCTACAGCCACGAGGACACCATCATGCGGTACCTCGCTCTTGGGCTCCCCTCCAACACCCGCCGATATGCGTTCACCAACGACGGGGATGATCCGAAGTGGGAGCACCTTGAGATCACGCCCATCCCGTATACGCTCCGCGGAGAACACGACCACGGCAATCTTGAGCATGCGCTGACCACATGGGCCAATCGCGCCAAGATGGGAGCACTCGAGCACGATGCTCGTATCAAAGAGATCATCGACGGCGAGTCCACGACCCTCCCGCTGCCCGAGCGCGACTACCTCATCTCGCAGATCGAGACCGAGGAAGGAGCGCGCCGGTTCGCCGCGAGCGCGACCGAGCATCGCTGGCTGCGTTGGCTAGAAGGCACCGACGTCTTCGAAGGTCTCTTCAACGGTGCACCGCCCTCCGACCCGACCACCGTCCTCGCCCAGTGGTACGCAACGTTCATTGAGAACCCCGAGACGAGCGACCTCGCCCTCCACACGGTGCAGCGCCTGGGGCGGCGATTCTCAGACAACCTTCTCTTCTCCGTCGCCTTTGCGACCGAAGCGCTCTTCCGCATCGACCCCGACCGAGGCTCACGGTGGCGCGTGCTCCTGATGACTTCTATCGAGGGCCGCACCGCTCCCGGGAATCCGGGCGCTGCACTTCGCTTCGGTCGCGGGGGAATGTCCAACGCGCGTGCTGTCGTCCGGTCCGTGCTACGCCCCTATCTTTCCCTGGAGCGAGGTTGGCTCCTCGACGACGACAAGAACGATCCGCCGAGCGCCGACCTTCAGTGGGCCGTGAGCCCGCGAGATCTGCACAAGATCGTGACCGAACACGCCGAATCAGCGGCCGCTGACGACCCTCGATCCCTCAGCTTCTTCGAAGAGGCACTCCACAGTGCCTACGACCTCATCGCGGCGTACAACGGAGCGACAGAACACGCCAGCTTCCGCTTCAGCCGAAGCAGGATTGAGGAACAGCCGCGGCATTCGAGGAATCACATTGACGCGACGATTGACGGTCTCCGTATCGTCGGCGAACGTCTGATCCACGACATGCCCGGTCTGCCAGACCGATGGTGGCAGTTCGAGCGCGTCCTGTTCCGCCGACTGGCTCTTCATCTCATTGCCGAGGACGCGAGTCGTTCCGCCGACGACAAGATCGCCTGGCTGATGGCCCGACGGACCATCTTTCTCAGCGGCATGAAGCACGAAGTCTTCCGTATCCTCGCCGACACTGTTGCTGCGGCAAGCGATGAGCAGCGGGCGGCCACCCTCGAGGAGATACGTCGCGGACCGCAGTTCCCCTCCGGCATTGAAGACGCCGAGCGGCACATCGCTTACAGCAAGTTCAACGTCCTTGTCTGGCTCCTTCGTGCGGCGCCTGACTGGGCTGAGGCGGCTGCCGAGGTTGCCGCGATTCGAGCCCGGTTCGACTTCGCGGAGCGAGAGGAACCTGACCAGGATTTCACGAGAAGCATCGGCAGGTGGGGCGGCGTGCTTCCCATGGAACCCGACGCATTCATCGGCGCCGTCACTGCAGACGGGGCAGAGGCCGCGCTGGGCTCCGTCGTTGCTCGCGACTACTCTGAGCGTAACTTCGATGAGCCCACCTGGGACGATGCCCTCGATCTGTTCCGCCGCGCGGCTCGCGAAGACGCAGCATCGGGTCTCCAAGTCCTGCAAGTACTGAGCACGCTTGATGATGAGAGGCACGGACAGATTCGGAGCGCCCTTATCTCCGGCTGGGCCGAAGCAGTCATAGATGAGGCGACGAGGTTGAGCATTATCGACGCGCTCTCCCAAGACGCGATACTCGCTGGCTCTCCACGGCCCGTGGCGCAGTTCCTGCTCGGCCAAATCCGCCAAATCGTCGACGATGGCGCATCGGCGTCCGCGGCCCGCCTGCGAGACCTCGCGCAAGACCTGCTCGCGAGAGACCAGGACGACGAGAATGCGCTCCCCACCGGATACGACGGGCCGATGCTCGCGTTGAACTCCTGGCCAGGCGAGCTCACGACGTACTGGGTGACCGAGATCGACCGGCGCTGGCGCAGCGAAAGCGACGACTGGGTCGGGCTGAACGACGACGAAGGTACCGCGCTCGGCACACTGCTCGCGCTCCCGAATGTCGCTCCAGCGACTGCACCTGCCCTAGCCAGCCAGCTCTTCTTCCTCTTCGCCGCCGACGAATTGTTCACCACAGAGCACGTCATCCCGCTCTTCGTCGACTCGACCGCGATGGTGGGAGTCTGGAAGGCATATCTCTACGGGGCTCGCATCAACGACCGGATGCTGAAGAACGGGATGTTCGCAGCGCTGCTGAGTATGTGGGATCGGTTGTCCGATCTCGACGACGACGCGCTGGGCCGGCGTTTTCTCTCCCTGGCCGCGTCCATCGCCTCGTACTCAGGAATCTCAGCGGCTGAGCGCAGGCAGTTGTGTTTCAAAAGTGTCACCGCGGAAGACGGCGCTCACGCGCCTCGCTTCGCCGAGGAGGTCGGCAGGGACCTGGCTTCGGGTGCCGAAGATGGAGAGACCGCCTGGGACACCTGGTTGCGAGATCATCTGGAAGATCGCCTCAACGGTGTGCCTCGCGAACCCGAAGATGCGGAGCTGGCTGCGTGGGCTGACGCTGTCCCCCTGCTCGGAGCGCGGATCTCAGACGGGATTTCCCTGTTCCACGGTCGCGCACCGGGGCTGGACCCGGACAACGTACAAATCGACATTCCCGCCGAGGCACTCAACGCTCACCGAACCGAGCTGGTTGGATTCTTGGCAGAGCGGGTGACGAACAGCGAACCGAATAACATGATGCTCGCGTACCAACTCAACGACCTCAGGGAGAGTTTGGCCGAGACGCTCTCCCAAGCAGACCTCGAGCCGCTATTGGTGGCAGCCCGTGAGAAGGGCTACCTCCGTCGCGAAGGCTGAGCGCGACCTACACCATGAAGGCTCGACTCCGAGCCTTCACCCAGTCCTTGCATTGCTGTCACGCCCTCCCGATGCGAACTCCGCGAAGTTGAGGATAGGGCAGGAGTGGTAGCTGACCGCGAACCTTCTTGAGTCGTCCTCGCGAGAGTTCGCCTGCCATCTGTCAGTGACATTTTTAGTTCACGGGCGGAACCAGTCGGTCTGGAACTGACTCAGCCATTTCTGAGCTTGTCAATTGATCCGGACCGTGGACATCTCGTTCCTGTAGCAGGTGCGCGGAGGCAGCGCCAACTTGTATGAAGCAATTGCTAGCGCGGGCAACGCGCGGGAACCCGTGTTCTCTTGCGCCAGCTACCGCACTTGTGCGCCACGATCTTCGACGACGTACAGCTTCTACGCGGCGTCTCTAGTGAATGGGCGGCTGGTGTGTCCTCCTCCTCGCACATCGAGGAGGAGGACACACCAGGGCAGTACAGGTCGTGAGCCGATCCGCACTGTCTCGTTATCCGCGTCTGCTCTCCGCTGTCGCTTCCGGCCGTGCAACAAACCGGCGGCTCGGGTTCACCGCAGACGTTGCTGCGTGCACGGCAAGTAGCACCAGCAGTGGCAGGAGGTGGAACGCTGTGAGGGTGGCGGCGTCACGAGCTATGCCGTTGAAAGGATCTCCTTCATCCAGGGGGCCGGCGGAGGCTCCGTTCAACAAAACGTACCCGAGCAGCGAGACAGCGAGAGTGCCGAGCGCGACCAGCGTGAGCGCGATGCTCCGCGTTCGCACCGGAGTGTCCCGCCTCTCGAACGCTCCGCTCATGAAGAGCAGCGGAAGCGTGGCGAGCAACGTCACCGGGATGCTGCCCATCTGCAGAACCGCAAGCCAGTACAAGGCAGCGCCGACGGTAGGCGATGGCATGTTCAGCACACTGCTGAGCTGAGCGCACGTTCCCCCGAGCCACGAGGCGGCGATGACGCAGATCCAGACGATGGCGGGCATGAGGTCAGCTCCTTACTCGTCGAGTCCTCAGGACTGAGGGGAATTGTTCCAGATGTTGTATGTGAAGCCGCGCCATGTGGTCTCGGCGACGGGACGCTGCATCCACTCCGGCACGGAGCTTCCGACGATGTCGGCGCTGACGGCGAGAACGAATTCGTTGTCGCGGCCCTGGTTGATGGCGAAGCTGATCGTCGATCCGGCAGCATCGAAGTGTCCGGGCTGCGCGGTGAAGGTCCACTGACCGGTTGTCGCGTTGGCAGTGGTGACCTTCACCGGTGCGGCGACGCCGCCGGGGCCTACCAGGTTCCACACATGGCCCACGGCAGGGAACGTCGCAGCCGCGCCGCCGAGCGGGAAGCTGCAGTTGAAGCAACGCTTGAGCTCTGCGAGAGCGGTCGGCTGGGAGACGAAACCGCCGTACGAGATCGGTTCGGTGACGAAGACCTTCACCGGCCACCTGTTCGCGATCGCGATCGACCGCGGGGAAGTCTCTCCGACCGAGACCCTGGCGAAGGTTTTCCCTGTCCTGGACGGCACTCCGGCGGGATCTGCGACCCTGGTGAGCCTGTCGAACCACACCTCAGGACTTCCCAGTCTCGACGCGGCATCCAACCCGCGCGTGCTGCTCGACACGATCACCAACAGCAACCCGTACCGGGGCAGCGTGAACGATCTGCTCGAACAGGCGGGCCGGCAGCAGCTTTCCGACGCCGGGACCTTCCGTTACTCGAACCTGGGCATGTCGTTGCTCGGACAGGCCCTCGCAGAACGGGCGGGTGTCGAGTACCCGGCGCTCCTGCAGGAGCGGATCTTCGACCCGTTGCAGATGACGCAGAGCAGGATCTCGCTCGACGGGGCCGACTTGCAGGACCCGACGACCGGATACTCTGCGACCGGCGTGCCTCAGGCGCCCTGGTCGATCGCCGCGTTCGCGCCCGCTGGCGGCATCCGCTCGACGCTCGGCGACATGACGAAGTACCTTCGTGCGCTTCTAGACGGTTCCGTTCCCGGCGCAGCGGCCATGGACCGCCACCCCGGCGAGGATGGGATCGACGGGGGGTATGCCTGGACGATCATCGATCAGGAGGACGGCCCGACGTTGACTCCGCACAACGGGCAGACGGGAGGCTTCGCGTCGTTCCTCGTCCTCGATCGTGAGGGCGGCCGGGGCACGACCGTGCTCTCCAACACCGCGGCGCAGCTTCCGGGGGTCGCTGTGAACCTCATCGAGAAGGGCATCACCGAATGAACCTGTTCCTCGCCATCGCACTCGTGGCGTTCTCCGCGCTCTACGCCGTCAGAGCGTGGGGGATCAAGCGGTTCCGGATCGCGGACCGGACGGCCGCCATCGCCGAATCCGTCGGACTCCTCGCCGTGTTCACCGTGCTGCACTTCGCCACGGGCTGGGCCGGCGTGCCGATCGCGCTGTGGTTCGCGGCCGTCGCGCTCGCCGCCGGTGGCGTGGTGGGGCTCGTGCTGCGCGTCGACGCTCTCCCGTGGATCCGGACGCGCCGCCGACTCGCCTGGCGTGTGATCCGCCTGGCGCTCGGCGGGCTGGTGTCTGCGGTCGTGTTCGGACTCGGGGCGATCTCCACCTTCGGATGACCCGGACGATCGACGGGGAGAGGAGCCGTGGCATCACTCGATCCCGCGGCTCCTCTCGTCCGCCAGGCGGGCGCGTCGATCCTCCTCACGCTTCGAGTAGGTGGCGGCGCGGATCGCGTCGTCGGATTCCAAACCCGTGCCCAGAGCCCCGCCGAGCGTCGCCGCCGATGCGACGAACCACGTGAGCACGAAGAGATCCTCGACGTCGACCGTCCGCCCGAGCGCTTCGCTCATCACGGTCGTATCGAGCACGAAGAGCGCCCAGGCCAGATTCACCACGTACAACGCCAGGTAGCAGATGATGATGCCGATGGTCAGCGTCAGGATCGTCGAGGTGTTGTAGAGGCGGGATCTCTCGCGCGCCTGTGTCGAGTCGTCGTCCGGGCGGTCCCAGAGCCTGCCGTCGATCACGATCCAGGCGATGAGGATCGCGATGGAGGCAACGGTCGCGGCCGCCAGGCGCCAGCCGGACAGCGAGATGGCGAGAGACCACACCGTCGGCTCGATCGTCGCCACGGCCCCGGTGGCCAGGGCTGCGACCAGCGCGGACTTGAGGCCGGCCGCGAGAAGCCACGGACGGTTCGCCAGCACCATGCCCCGCAGCACGCGACCCCGGGCGCTGAGGCGGGGAAGCGGCAGACGCTGCTCCTCGGGCGAGGCGGGAGCAGCCATCCCGCTGACGAGCCCGCGCACTGCGTGGCGGGCCCTGCTCTGCACCCGGTACCCGCCCAGCGCGGGCAGGGACAGCACCGCGGCCTGGCGTCGAGGATCGATCGCCGCGAGCAGATAGCGACCGTCGTCGTCGCGAAGCGGGAGCTCGGTGACGCCGACGACGAGGTCCCACCGGTTCTGCTCGGCGTGCGCGCGGAGTCGTTCGAGGGCGACGTCGACGTCTTCGGATCCGAGGGTGAACGGCTCGCTGAGGAGTTCGACGATCCAGCCGTCGGCCTGCGCGGCGACCGGCGGTGTGAGATCGGTCATCCGACGCGCGACGACGGTGGGCGAAGCCGGGTCCGCCACGAGCCCCACTCGGATCGGCTCCATCTCCGCAACCTACACCTCTCGCGAGTACACCGCACGGGAGCGAACTGATCTTCGCCCTGTCGATGTCGGCGGCCCGTGGCAAGATCCGTGCATGGAAACCCTCAGACTCCGGACCTGGTCCGAGAACGACCTCGAGCTGCTGCATGCCGCCAACACCCCGGAGATGACCGCGCACCTCAACGGGCCTGAGACCGACGACCAGATCACGGAGCGCCACGCCCGTTACCTGCGCCTGGTCGCCTCCGGGGAAGCGCGGATGTTCGTCGTCGAGGACGAGGAGAGGATGTCGCTCGGGTCGATCGGCTACTGGCCGGTCGTGTGGAGGGATGAGCCGGCATGGGAGACCGGATGGTTCGTCCGACCCGAAGCGCAGGGGCGCGGGGTCGCATCGAAAGCCCTCGCCCTCCTGATAGACGACGCCCGTGCGCACCCCGAGCCGCGGCGGCTCCTGATGGCCTGTCCCGCGATCGAGAACTCCGCCTCAAACGGAGTCTGCCGACGTAACGGCTTCACGCTGCACGGCACGGTCACGGACCAGTTCCGTGGTGCCGAGATGACCGTGAACGAATGGGCCCTCGACCTCACGGCCTGATCGACGTCATTCCGCGGGGTACTTCTGCGCCTTGAGCAACCGCGCCAGGTGAGCGGCGTTCCTGGTGGCAGTGCTGATCGCGGACGCGACCTTCTCGGGAGTCTCCTCGAGGTCCTTGTAGTCGGTGGTCTGCATCGCCTCGCCGTTCCAGTAGACCGAGCTCTGTGCGGGAACCGTGTATCCGACGTCGTTCAGCGACTGGAAGAGGATCGCCGCGATGTGGTGGGCGCCGTCCTCGTTGCCGACGACACCGGCGATGGCCACCTTGTCGAACACGATGGGACGGCCGTCCTCGTCGGTCTCGCCGAGCTCAGCGTCGAGGCGTTCGAGCACGCGCTGCGCGACGCTCGAGTGCTGACCCATCCACGTCGGCGTGACGAAGACCAGGATGTCGGCGTCGAGTACCTGCTGACGGATCCGCGGCCACTCATCACCGTCACCCATGTCCTTCTCGACCCCAGGGCTCAGCGAGAAGTCGACGGCGCGCACGAGGTCGCCGGTGACATCGTGCGCTGCCAGGGCGTCGAGGAGCTGCGTCGCGAGGAGGTCGGAGCTGGACGACGCGGGAGACGGCTTGAGCGTGCAGGAGATGGCGACGGCGGTGAGGGGAGTGTTCATGCTCCGAGCACACCAGACCTCGAAGAACGTGCACAGGGGGTTTCCCAGTCCGGGCTATCCTGGTAGACGGCACCGACGACAGGAGATCCCGTGATCCTCAGCTTCCTCTTCTTCATGATCCTCTTCATCGGAGGCATCCTGCTGATGGGCATCTCCTTCGGGCTGCCGGCATTCCAGGCGCTCGCCTTCTGCGGCGGTCTTCTGCTGGTGACGCTGGCGCTCGCCTTCATCTTCCGGCAGGGCGGTTCGGCCACTCGTCGCTCGAACAACTGGTCGGGCAACGCCACCGAGTAACCCGCGCGGCGTCGTCGCCTCAGGGCTTCTTGCGCCGCAACGCCTCCGCTGCCTGGCGCCCGGCGACGACCGGCAGGACGCCGGTGAAGCCTTCCCGGGCCCGGGCAGCCTCGGCGATCTTGCCGCGCGCGGCGAACCATCCGATGACGAGTGCCGGGACGAGCAGCACGAGCGAAGCCAGCACCCAACGTCCGGTCTCGGAGAAGCCCATGGACACCAGCACGAACAGCAGGAACGCCAGGGTCAGGTAGCCCGTGTAGGGGGTTCCGAACATCCGGAACGATGGGCGTTCCACCAGTCCTCTCTTCGCGAGCGTGTGCATCTTCAGCTGACACAGGATGATCGTCGCCCAGCCGCCGATGATGCCGATGGCCGAGACCTCCAGCACGATCTCGAAGGCCTGCGAGGGCCAGAGGGCATTGATGCCGACCCCGATCAGCGTGATCGAGGCGGTGAGGAGGATGCCGCCGAACGGGACGCCGTTCGCGCTCATCCTCGCCGTGAAGCGAGGCGCCGAGCCGTTGACGGACATGGATCGCAGAATGCGACCAGTGGAGTAGAGGCCCGCATTGAGGCTGGAGAGCGCTGCGGTGAGGACGACGAAGTTCATGACCGACCCGGCGACCGCTCCGGTGTGCGGCGAGCCGATGTGGGAGAAGAAGGTGACGAAGGGCGACTCCCCGGCCTTGTACGTGTCGAACGGCAGCAGTAGCGAGAGCAGCAGGATCGAGCCGACGTAGAAGACGGCGATCCGTACCACGACGGTGTTGATGGCCTTGGGCATGACCTTCGCGGGCTCTGAGGTCTCACCGGCGGCGGTGCCGACGAGTTCGATCGACGCGTACGCGAACACGACACCCGAGATGGCGAGTATCGGGGCGAAGTAGCCCATCGGGAACACACCGCCGTTGTCGGCGATGACGGCGATCCCGGTGACTCCGAGATCCGTGGTGCCGTTGAAGATGATGAAGAAGGTCCCGACCACGAGGAAGACGACCAGAGCGGTCACCTTGATCATCGCGAACCAGAACTCCATCTCGCCGAACAGCTTCACGCTGACCAGGTTGAGCGACAGCACGACGACCAGAGCGACGAGGGCGATGAGCCATTGGGGGACGGCCTGCAGCGGCTCCCAGTACTGCGCCCAGAACTTGACGTAGAGCGCGGCGGCCGTGACGTCGACGATCGAGGTCATCGCCCAGTTCAGGAAGTAGAGCCAGCCGCTCGCGAACGCCAGCTTCTCACCGTAGAACTCTCGTGCGTACGAGACGAAGGAGCCCGAGGAAGGGCGGTGCAGCACGAGTTCGCCGAGCGCGCGGAGAATGAGGAACGCGAAGAAACCGCAGAGGGCGTAGACGAGGATGAGTGCAGGGCCGCTGGATGCGAGACGTGCGCCCGCACCCATGAACAGCCCCGTGCCGATCGCGCCGCCGATCGCGATCATCTGGATCTGGCGGGGCTTGAGGGTCTTGTGATACCCCGCCTCCTCGTTGGAGAAGTCTGCGACCGCGAGGGTGCGATCACCCGTGAGCTCACGCTCGTTCTCGCGTGCGTCTTCGGGATCGAGGGGGACGCGGGATGTGGGGTCGGCCATGCGATACCTCTCCGGGCGAAGCGACGCGGACGCGATCTGCGCCCGACCTCCTGTGCGAATTCCTGCACAGGCTCCATGAATCATGGCGGCGATCGCGTTCGAGGACACGCATCTGGCGAGGATTCTCGCGCAAAGTACCGGTATGGGATCCGGCGTCCCGATATCGACGTCAGCGTCGGCTGGCGAGTCTCGCCTCGAGGTTCGCCCTGACAGCCGGCCACTCCGGTTCGATGATCGAGTACTCCACGCTGTCGCGCAGCGCGCCGTTGCGGTAGCGGCTCATCGCCCGCATGACCCCGTCCTGCTTCGCGCCGAGGCGCTCGATCGCCGCCCGCGACTGGAAGTTGACCCACTGCGTGGTGAGGCCGACGCGGAAGACTCCGAGGGACTCGAATGCGTGACGCAGCAGCAGCAGCTTGGACTCGGCGTTCGTGCCCGAGCCGTGCGCGGACGGTCGATTCCAGGTGAAGCCGATGTGCAGTCGGGGTACGTCGGCCACGATGTCGTAGTACGACGTGAGCCCGAGGATGCGACCGTTGGTGTCGAAGGCCGTGAAGGGGATCATCTCGCCCTTCTCGATGAGGCCGATCCGTCGCTCGACCTCCGCAGCCACGCCGTCGGGTGCGGGGACCGAGGTGTACCACGCCGTCTTCCAGAGGTCCCCCTCCTGCACGGCCTCGATCAGTCCGTCGATGTGCGATCGATCGAGAGGTCGGAGTTCCACGAGCTCGCCGGAGAGGGTGACGGGGGAGGGGGCGACGAGGAAGGCCATGCCGATATTCAACCAGCAGTGACGAGGGGCCTCTGACGCAGCAGGCGCTGGTAGGCCTCGACCAACTCGATGGTGACGTCCAGCTCGAAGGCGAGACTCGCCAGGTGCGGCCCGCGCACCTCTTCCGCCTCGGCATACGCCCGCGGCGTGATCAGGCGGGACGCCGCCCATTCGTCGGCCTGACGCTCCTGCTGCGTTCGTGTGGCCGATGTCGTCGCGGGGAAATGGCCGAGGCAGGCGTGCCCCAGCTCATGGGCGAGCACACTGCGGGTCGTGCGGGCGCTCATCCCCGGAGCGAGACGGATCGTTCGCGTGGTGGGGTCGTAGCCCCCGCGGGTGCGGCCGGGCCGCTCGACCACGCGCACTCGCTGGGCGTCGGCGAGGTGGAGGAGCTGGTGCATTCTCTCCTCCTCGTGCCGTCTCGCGGGCGGAAGCCGATATCGGCCTACTCGTAGAGGTCGTCGGTGTCGGCGTCGTGCCGGACGCCGGATTCGAAGGCGACCTCACGGCTATCTTCGCGGGGGCCGGCGACATCGGGGGTGCGCCGGATCGGCGTGATGCGCGCTGTGGTCTCGCCGTCGACTCTGAGGCGCTCTTCCGCGCGGGCGAGCAGGACATGGGGCTCGACGCCGAGGTCGGCGCAGACCGCGTAGACGACGGGTACCGGGATCGCTCGCTTGCCCGTCACGTAGTTGTCGAGTGCGCTTCGGGCGATGCCGATGCTGCGCGCCATCGCGGCGATGCTGCTCCGCGAGGCGGCGATCTCCGCGCGCATCTGGCGACCGACGGCCTCGTTGAACTCCTCTGCAGGTGTCTTCACCCGGCTCACCATAGCAGCGTGACGACGCCAGAATGCCGCCATTCTGGCCCATTCGACCCCCATGCGTGTCCGTTCGTGGCGCTAGTGTAGGCGTATGGGGACGGAATTGCGTCATTTGCTGGCATCGGAAGTCGATGGAGCACGGTTTCACGCCGGGGTGTCCTTTTCCGAGCTGTCGGAGCGTTCGGGTATCGGCCCTGACGCCCTGGGGGAGCTTCTCGACGGCAGGGAGGACTTCACCGTCGTCGACCTCGTGCGTATCGCCGATGTGCTCGGCATCCCGGTCACCGCGCTTCTTCCGGGAGCGGCAGGCGACGACTCGTGACGGTTGCTGTGCCGGACCGCCGTGTCCGTGCCTGGCGATAGCGTGGGGGCATGAAGACAGTGTCGTTCGGATCGTCCACCGCCCCCGCCGTGATCGCCGGCATGATGCGCATCGACGACAAGGATGACGCGCACATCCGCCACCTCTACGACACGACCAGGGCTGCGGGCATCGACTTCTTCGACCATGCGGACATCTACGGCGGCAGCATGCACCACTGCGAGTCGCGGTTCGCCGAGGCGCTGCAGCTGACCTCTTCCGAGCGCGACGAGATCGTGCTGCAGACGAAATGCGGAATCGTGCCCTCGCAGGGGATGTTCGACTTCTCCTACGAGCACATCGTGGCCCAGGTCGAGGGTTCGCTCGCTGCTCTGCGGACCGACCGCCTCGATGTGCTCCTGCTCCACCGCCCCGATGCGCTCGTCGAGCCCGAGGAGGTCGCCCGCGCGTTCGATGACCTGGAGAGCGCGGGAAAGGTCAGGGCGTTCGGCGTCTCGAACCACACCCCGCGTCAGATCGATCTGCTCCGCACCGCAGTCCGGCAGCCGCTGGTGGCGAATCAGCTCCAGCTGTCGATCACGCACGCACCGATCATCGCGCAGCCGGTCGCTGCCAACATGGCCGGCCATGACCAGAGCCTGGTGCGCGATGGCGGCGGCATCGTGGAGTACTGCCGTATCAACGGGATCACGATCCAGGCATGGTCGCCGTTTCAGGACGGCTTCTCGCACGGGGTGTTCCTCGGCAACCCCGCCTACGCGGAGCTGAACGCCGTGATCGATCGCCTCGCGGCGGTGCACGACGTCACCCCGATCGCCATCGCGACCGCCTGGATCACCCGCCACCCCGCCGGCATGCAGGTGGTCCTCGGAACCACGACGCCCGAGCGGGTGCGTGATGCGGCAGCCGGTGCCGATGTCGCGCTCACCCGACCCGAGTGGTACGAACTGTTCCGTGCCGGCGGACACCTGCTTCCGTAGACCCCTGCGGTCCGTCGCGGCGTCGTCTACCCTGAACTCATGTCGTTCCTGTTCTCGCTCCTCGTCATCGCCCTGATGATCGGCGCGCTGATCGACATCATCACGCGGGACAGCTCGCTGGTGAAGTTCCTGCCGAAACTGGCGTGGATCATCATCGTGATCCTGCTGCCGCTGATCGGTGGCCTGCTCTGGTTCGGTCTCGGCCGCGAGTACGGGGAGTCCGGCATACAGATGCCGCGGATGCGACGAGCTGAGCGGCCCGCGGCGTCGACCGACGTGCGTCCGGCGCCACCGAGGGACACCAGAACCACCGAGGAGCAGATCGCCGATCTCGACCGTGAGATCGAGGAGTGGCGGTTGCGCCAGGAGATCGAGAAGAAGCGCGGGGCCGACGGCGACGCGCCAGCCGGCACCTCTTAGGCGGCCGGCAGCCCCTGATCTGCCGGCGGGAGGTCGAAGGACTCGCGGATCGCGTCCTCCAGGAACGGATATCGGAATTCGAAACCGGCCTCTGTGAGCTTCTCCGGCAGCACCCACCGGCTCTTCAGGATCAGCTCGGTCTCGGTGCGCATGCCGATGGCTCCGAGCTCCAGCATCCATCGGGGCATCGGAACCCCGATCCGCGCTCCGAGGGCCCGCCGCACCGTCGCCATGAACTCGACGTTGTCCACCGGATGCGGAGAGGCAGCGTTGACGGGGCCCTCGAGCGCCGGATTCCGCTCGAGGAAGTCGATGATGCGCGCGACATCCTCGATGTGCACCCAACTGAAACGCTGGCGGCCACGACGCGCGCCGGGGAGATGTCCCGTGCCCGCAGCGCGCCGAGCCGCGCTGACCGGCCATCGTCCGTCGTACTGGGACCCGCCGAGCCCGAACCGCGCCAGGTCTCTCACCGGGCCGAGCACGCCGCCGTGGCCGAGCACGATCGTGCTGCGCAGGGCGACGCGGCGGGTGGCGGGGAGCTCGTCGGCGAACAGCGCCTTCTCCCACGCCTTCGCGACCTCGACCGAGAACCCACTGCCGACCTCGCCCGTCGATTCGGTCATCGGACGATCCTCCGCGTGGCGATAGATCGTCGCCGTCGAGGAGTTGATCCAGAGCGCGGGAGGTGCGGAGGACCGGGTGATCGCGGTGCTCAGCGACGCGGTGGTGTCGAGGCGGGAGCGGAAGATCTCCGCCCGGTTCTCTGGGGTGTAACGGCAGTTGACGCTCTTGCCGGCCAATCCGATCACGAGGGCGGCACCGTCGACGGCGCGATCGATCTCCACCTGATCGCCCCAGCGGATGTCGGCGCCTGAACGCGAGATCGTGACGACCTCGCGCCCCTCCGCGCGGAACCGGGGCACGAGGAAGCGCCCCATGAACCCGGTGGAACCGCCGATGACGACCCGTCCTGTGCTCATGCGGTCTGCTCCTTCTCGTGATGCTGGATGCGATAGGCGAACTCTCCCCGATACTCGTACAGGCGGCCGAGGAACGGCGCATCGACGGTCAGGGCCATGCGCTGCCGATCGAGGTTGTCGTCGAAGCGCTCGGTGAGGCGGATGACAGGTGCCACGGGCCGGGGGATCCGCACCCGGAGGCGACCGAAGCGAAGTCCGACGGCTCGGCTCCTCAGATGCAGTGCGCCCTGACGTACCTCGACGTCGAAGCAGGCGGCGAGGAGGCCCGGTTCGCCGAGCTCGTCGACGACGCGGCCATGGCGGGTGAGTGCGACGGCGTCTCGCATGGTCCACGTGCCACGGCCGAAGAAGAAGGTCCGCTCACTGAGCGCTCTGGACGCGATGGTGCGGTTCTCGACCCGGAACGGCACCTCTCGCTCCCACCCCGCGGCGACCACGCCGCGTCGTTCGAGGACCCGGAGGAAGGGCCACAGCCATCGACGCGGAGTGCCCACTCGCTCGAACACCCCCTCGCCGATGCCGGTCGCTCCGTCCGGGATCGGTGCGAAGTACAGGCGCAGTCGGGGGTGAAGGTCGGCCATGCGCTCGCCGAGTGCTCTGGCGTACGGGGACTGCGGCACGGGCGTCACGGTTCGAGCCTAGCCTCGGCTTCGCGTCGCCCCGCACTGCGGTCCACCCGTCGTCAGGCTCCTGGTCGCAGCAGTCGATCGAGCAGGGCGAGCGCCTCGTGCTGAGGAGCGGTCTCGTCGAGCAGCCACTGCGTCTGCAGGCCGTCGGACGCCGCCACCACCAGGGCTGCGACCGCATCAGCGTCGAGGTCGTCGCGGATCCTCCCCTCCTCCTGCTGGCGTCGGACGACGTCGGCGAGTCGGGCGCGGAGGCGCGTGAAGCGACCGGTGGCGAACGTGCGCGCCGCCGGATGGCCCTCCTCGAGCGCCGTGGCGACGAGCGTCGAGTACAGCTGCACGAGACCGGGTATCGCACGGTTGAGCCGCGCGGACTCGATCATCATCTCCACCGGCGTCGCGTCGGGCGGGGGAGAGCTCGGTTGGCGCGACGGTACGGTGCTCTCCTCGTAGACCGCGACGAGGAGCTCCTCCAGGGAGCCGAAGTAGTGGGTGAGAGCCGCGTGCGTGACCCCGACCTCGCGCGCGATGGCTCGCAGGCTCGTGCGGTCGGCGCCACGTTCGGCGAACACCTCGATGGCGCGGTCGAGGATCTCCTGCCGACGGGCGATCCCCTTCGCGTAGGCCCCGCGCTGCCGTGGGG
>NZ_LSJW01000258.1:0-52683 GCF_001557335.1 Microbacterium sp. CCH5-D1 | reverse complement strand
ATGGAGTTCTCATGACGTCAGCAGTCTCCGACCGCACCCCATCCACACGGATGCCCGCCGAGGAACGGCGCGTACTCGCCGGCACCCTCGTGGGCACGTCGATCGAGTGGTACGACTTCTTCATCTACGCGCAAGCAGCGGGGCTGGTGCTCGCGCCCCTCTTCCTGGCTCCGATCGCACAGGAGAACCCCGGCTTCGCCCAGGTGCTCTCGTTCGCGACAATCGGCATCTCCTTCCTCTTCCGCCCGCTCGGCGCGATCGTCGCGGGCCACCTCGGCGACAAGCTCGGTCGCAAGAAGATGCTCGTGCTCACCCTCGTCATGATGGGCCTGTCCACGTCGTTGATAGGCCTCCTTCCGACGTATGCCGCGATCGGCGTGGCCGCGCCCATCCTGCTGATCCTGCTCCGCATCGTGCAGGGATTCTCCGCGGGTGGCGAATGGGGCGGAGCCGCCCTGATGGCCGTCGAGCACGCGCCGAACAGCCGCAGAGGACTCTTCGGGGCGTTCCCGCAGATCGGCGTCCCCGTCGGCATGATCCTTGCCACTTCCACCCTGTGGGTGCTCACCAGTTCGATGTCGCCGGAGGCCTTCCTCGAGTGGGGCTGGCGCATCCCCTTCCTGCTCTCGATCGTGCTCATCGCGGTCGGCTACGTGATCCGACGCGCGGTCGATGAGAGCCCGGTGTTCGAGGACCTGCGGCGCCGCCGCAAGGAGGCATCCGCTCCCCTGCGCCGGCTCTTCCGTCAGAACACCAAGCAGGTCGTCCTCACCGCGATCATCTTCATCGCGAACAACGCGGCGGGGTACCTGCTCATCGCGTTCTTCGCGACCTACGCCGTCACCACCCTCGGCATGGACCGACCCCCGGTGCTGCTGGCGACCACCCTCGCCTCGTTCGGGTGGCTCATCTTCACCCTGTGGGGCGGACACCTCTCCGACCGGCTCGGCCGCATCCGCACGTTCCAGATCGGCTACGTGGCGCTCGCACTCTGGGCGGTGCCGATGTGGTTCCTCATCGACACCGCGAACATCCTCTGGTACTTCGTGGCACTGTTCGTGATGACGTTCGCGCTCGGACTCTCTTACGGCCCGCAGGCAGCCCTGTACGCGGAGATGTTCCCCGCGAACGTGCGCTATTCGGGCGTCTCCATCGGCTACGCCCTCGGTGCGATCCTCGGCGGAGCGTTCGCGCCGATGATCGCGGAGGCGCTGATGAACCAGTTCCACGCGGCCTGGACGATCGGCGTGTACATCGCGGTGGCATCCGTGATCTCGCTGATCGGCGTCTCGCTCGTCAAGGAGACGAAGGGCGTGGACCTGCTCAGCTGAAGCCGCTCCGATCGCGGCGCCGGCCACACCTGTGACATAATTACCGGACGATCGGTCAGTAATTCGGGCCGATCGTCCGGACAACGGGCAACCCGTCGAGACAACGCAGTCAGGAGTTCCGCATGACCGAGGCCTACCTCGTCGGAGGCGTACGCACCCCGGTCGGTCGCTACGGCGGAGCCCTGGCCTCCGTCCGTCCCGACGACCTCGCAGCGATCGTCGTCCGCGAGGCCGCGCGACGCGCAGGCGTCGACCCCCTCCAGGCGGAGATCGACGAGGTCATCCTCGGCGCCGCGAACCAGGCGGGCGAGGACAACCGCAATGTCGCCAGGATGGCGGTCCTGCTCGCCGGCCTTCCCGACAGCGTCCCCGGCATCACGGTCAATCGGCTGTGTGCCTCCGGCATGTCCGCCGTCACGATCGCCGCTCAGGCGATCCGAGCCGGCGACGCCGACCTCATCATCGCCGGCGGCGTCGAATCGATGACCCGCGCACCCTGGGTGCAGGCCAAGCCCGAGAAGGCATGGGCGAAGCCCGGCGCCGCGTTCGACACCTCGATCGGCTGGCGATTCCCGAACCCGCGGCTCCTGGCCCGCGAGAAGGCGACGTACACGATGCCGGAGACCGCGGAGGAGGTCGCGCGCGTCGACGGCATCGGACGCGAAGAGGCGGACGCGTTCGCCCTGCGCTCGCAGCAACGGGCCGCCGCGGCGATCGCAGACGGACGGTTCGAGGCGGAGATCGTCGGAGTCCCCGTCGGCTCGGGTGAGGTGCTCGTGGACGAGGGCCCTCGACCGGAGACGACGCTCGAAGGCCTCGCCCGACTGCGGCCCGTCGTCGCGGGCGGTCAGGTCGTCACCGCCGGAAACTCGAGCGCGCTCAACGACGGTGCCTCCGCGATCATGGTCGCGAGCGCGGAGGCGGTCGAGCGGCACGGGCTGACACCGCGGGCGCGGATCGTCGTCGGCACCAGCGCAGGACTCGCGCCCGAGATCATGGGCCTCGGACCGGTGCCCGCCACGGAGAAGGCGCTGCAGCGCGCCGGGCTCTCCATCGACGACATCGGCTCCGTCGAGCTCAACGAAGCGTTCGCCACCCAGTCCATCGCCTGCCTCCGACGCCTCGGGCTGGACGAATCCCGCGTAAACGCCGACGGCGGAGCGATCGCGCTCGGTCACCCGCTCGGCTCGTCCGGCTCCCGCCTTCTGGTCACGCTCCTCGGACGCATGGAGCGCGAGGGCTCCCGCTACGGACTCGCCACCATGTGCGTCGGCGTCGGCCAGGGCGCTGCTCTGATCGTGGAGAAGGTGTGATGCCGCGGTCTCCCCTCGGCGATACGCAGGCGCACGACGAACCCCTCCTCGTCGAAAGGCGTCACGACCGCGTGGTCGCCACCCTCAATCGGCCGCACAAGCGCAACGCGATCGACCAGGCCACGATCGACGCGCTGCACGCGCTGTGCACCGAGCTGGAGACCGTGCCGCTCCCGCTGATCCTCACCGGCGCCGGCGGGGTCTTCGCGGCGGGTGCCGACATCGCCGAACTGCGCGAACGGCGTACCGCCGACGCGCTGCGCGGGATCAACGCTCACGCGTTCGTCCGACTCGCCGAACTGCCGATGCCCGTCATCGCGGCGATCGACGGCTACGCGCTCGGCGGTGGAGCCGAGCTCGCCTACGCGGCGGACATCCGCATCGGGACGCCGACGCTCGCGATCGGCAACCCGGAGACCGGGCTGGGCATCCTCGCAGCGGCCGGCGCGAGCTGGCGTCTCAAGGAGATCGTCGGCGACGCCAGGGCGATCGAGCTGCTGCTCACGGGTCGCACGGTGAAGGCAGAGGAGGCGCTGCGCATCGGGCTGGTCTCGGCGATCCACGAGACGACGGACCTGCTGCCGACCGCCCACGCCATCGTCGACCGCATCGCCCGCAACGACCCCGCAGCGACCATCGCGACCAAGCGGGTGTTCCGGGCACCCCGCGACCACCACCCCGCCGCCGATCTGGAAGCCCAGGCCGAGCTCTTCGAGAGCCCGGAGAAGTTCCGACGGATGACCGACTTCCTCGAACGGAGAGACCGATGACCGAGAGCACGTTCATCGCGCCCGAACAGGTGGGGGTGCTCGGCGGCGGCCGTATGGGCGCGGGCATCGCGCACGCCTTCCTGCTCGCCGGCTCCCGGGTCGGCATCGTCGAACGCGACGCCGACGCGGCGGAGGCGGCCACGGCACGCGTGCTCGAGTCCATCGACGCCTCGGTCGCACGCGGCACGGCCCTCGACTCCCCCGAGGCCTATCGGGCGCGCCTGACCACGGGCACGGATGCCGCCCTATTCGCGCAGTGCACGCTCGTCGTCGAAGCCGTTCCGGAGGACCTCGCCCTCAAGGTCGACGCGCTCCGTCGGGTCGAGGCGCAGATCGCACCGGACGCCGCCATCGCCTCGAACACCTCGTCCATCTCGATCGATGGGCTGGCCGCGGTGCTCGATCGCCCCTCGCGGCTGCTGGGCATGCACTTCTTCAATCCGGTGCCCGCCTCCACCCTCGTCGAGATCGTCCATGGTGCGAGCACCGCTCCTGCGCTCGTCGATGCCGCCCGCGGCTGGGTGGCCGCCATCGGCAAGACACCGATCGTCGTGGCCGATGCTCCCGGATTCGCGTCGTCCCGCCTCGGCGTCGCGATCGGGCTCGAGGCGATCCGCATGCTGGAGGAAGGTGTGGCCTCCGCCGAGGACATCGACGCCGCGATGACGCTCGGATACAAGCACCCCGTCGGTCCGCTGCGGCTCACCGACATCGTGGGCCTCGACGTGCGCCTGGGCATCGCCGAGTACCTCTCCGCACAGCTGGGTGAGCGCTTCGAACCTCCGGCCCTGCTGCGACGCCTGGTCGCCGAAGGCCACCTCGGCCGCAAGAGCGGACGCGGCTTCTACGAATGGGACGCCTCAGGAAGGGAACAGAAATGATCGAGATCCTCCCCAGCTACGTCGAGGGAGCGTGGTGGACGCCGTCGTCCGACGCCGAGGCCACGGATGTCCGTGACGCCTCAACGGGAGAGGTCGTCGCCCGCGTCTCGACCGACGGGCTCGATCTGGGGCCCGTGCTCGACCACGCCCGCACCGTGGGACAGGCGTCGCTGGGGGAACTCACCTTCCATCAGCGCGCCGTGGTGCTCAAGCAGCTCGCCCTCGCCCTCACCGAGCGCAAGGCCGAGCTGTACGAGCTGTCCAGCCGCACCGGTGCCACAGCGCAGGACTCCTGGGTCGACATCGACGGCGGGATCGGCGTGCTGTTCGCGTACTCCAGCAAGGGCCGGCGCGAGCTGCCCAACGCGAAAGTGTACGTCGACGGGGGTGTCGAGAACCTCTCCAAGGACGGCTCGTTCCTCGGCCGCCACATCTACACGCGACTCCGCGGCGTCGCCGTGCAGATCAACGCCTTCAACTTCCCGGTCTGGGGGTCTCTCGAGAAGTTCGCACCCGCGTTCCTCGCCGGCGTCCCCACCGTTGTGAAGCCGGCCACCCCCACCGGATACCTCGCCGAGGCCATGGTGCGCGTGATGGTGGAATCGGGGCTCCTCCCCGACGGTTCGCTGCAGCTGGTCTCCGGCAGCGTGCCGGGTCTCTTCGACGAACTGCGGCTGGGCGATCTGGTCGCCTTCACCGGCTCCGCGTCGACCGCCGAGAGCCTGCGTGCCCACGATGCCGTGCAGACGGGAGGGGTGCGCTTCACGAGCGAGACCGACTCGATCAACGCGTCGGTCCTCGGAACGGATGCCGTCTCGGGCACGCCGGAGTTCGATGCGTACGTCAAGCAGCTGGTCGCCGAGATGACCACGAAGGCCGGGCAGAAGTGCACCGCGATCCGCCGGGCGATCGTGCCGGCGGAAGCTGTCGACGACGTGATCGCCGCGGTCCGCGAGCGGCTGTCGTCGCGCGTGATCCTCGGCGACCCGCGCGCCGAAGGGGTGACCATGGGCCCGCTCGCCTCCACCGCGCAGCGTGAGGAGGTGCTGCGTCAGGTCGACCGTCTGCAGGCCGGCGGCGGCGAACTGGTGATCGGCACGACCGACGCGCCGATCGTCCGCCATGCCGACGGCACCGAAGGAGCAGCCCCCGACGGCGCCTTCGTGGCGCCGATGCTGCTGCGCTTCCCCGATCCCACGAGCCCCGCCGTGAACGAGATCGAGGCGTTCGGACCCGTGTCGAGCATCGTCGGCTATCGCACCCTCGACGAGGCGAGCAGCCTCGTGGCTCGCGGCGGCGGCTCGCTCGTGACGAGCGTGGCGACGCACGACCCCGAGGTGGCCGTCGCCCTCGCCACCGGCATGGCCGCCTACAACGGGCGCGTCCTCTTCCTCGACCGGGACGACGCCCGCACCTCGACGGGGCACGGCTCTCCACTCCCGAACCTCGTGCACGGTGGCCCGGGCCGCGCGGGCGGAGGTGAGGAGCTCGGCGGCATCCGGGCGGTGCTGCACCACATGCAGCGCACCGCGGTGCAGGGTTCCCCGGAGATGATGACCGCGCTCACGGGAGTCTGGCACCAGGGCGCGAGCTCGCGCCCGTACGAGCGGGGCGACGGCGTGCACCCGTTCCGAAAGTCGCTGGCCGAACTGCACGTCGGCGATCAGGTGGCCAGCGGCTCGCGCACGGTGACCCTCGACGACATCGAGACGTTCGCGGCGTTCACCGGCGACACGTTCTACGCGCACATGGACGAGGACGCTGCCTCCGCGAATCCGTTCTTCCCCGGACGCGTGGCGCACGGATACCTGCTGGTGTCGTGGGCTGCGGGGCTGTTCGTCGACCCGGCCCCCGGCCCCGTGCTGGCGAACTCCGGGCTCGAGAACCTGCGATTCGTCACGCCCGTCTCCCCCGGCGACGACATCAGGGTCGAGCTGACCGCGAAGCAGATCACCCCAAGGGAGACCGACGAGTACGGGGAGGTGCGGTGGGATGCGGTGCTGAAGAACCAGCACGATGACATCGTGGCCACGTACGACGTGCTCACCCTGGTGGCGAAGGAGCGTGCGGCGGCGTGACGCTGAGCGCGGGAGCCCCGGTCAGACGACCGCGGCTCCCGCGCCATCGTCCGTGCGCAAGCCGTCCAGGGCGATGGCCACCACGTCGTCTGCGAGACGGTCGGCGCCCTCGCGCCCGCCGGGCCGATACCACTCGACGATCGAGTTGATCATCCCGAACACCAGACGCGCCACCACACTCGCGTCGATGTCGGCCCGCAGTTCCCCCTCGCGCTGCGCCTCAGACACGAGAGCGGTGATCCGACGGTCGAACGCCCGGCGACGGATGAGAGCCCTGCGCTCCACCTCGGTGTTGCCCCGCACCCGCAGCAGCAGCGTCACGGCCGGCAGCTGCTCCACGAGCACCCGGACGGCGCCGCGCAGCACCTGCTCGAGCCGGTCGACCGCGCTCGATGCCCCCTGAGCGGCAGCCGAGTCGGGAATCGGGCCGTCCACCACGGCTTCCAAGCCGCTCAGCGCCGCGTCCAGAGCGAGGTCGAGGATCTCGTCCTTCGAGCCGAAGTGATGGTAGATCGCCGACTTCGACAGACCGAGGCGCTCGGCGAGCATCCCGATCGACGTGGCGTCGTACCCGTACTCGTTGAACGCGGCGACGGCGACGGCGAGGATCCCCTGCTGGTCGTACCCCGGTCGGCCTCGTCGCGTGCTCTGCATCTCGGACATCACCCCACAGTCTCGCACTCGAAGCGGCGGGCGGGCGGGAGCACCGACCGCGAGGCGGGCGCGACAGCTCTCCGTGTCAATCCCCGCATCGCCCGCATCAGCGCAGGTCGTACACCCGCTTGTACTTCCCCTCGCTCCGGGGCAGCGCTCCCGGCTCCTCGAGTTGGACGGCCACCGTCGATCCGACGAAGATCTTGATCCGCTGCGCCAGCACCTCCGCGGCGCTGCGGCAGGTCTCGACGGACAGGTCGGGGTGCCGCTCGATGCGGACCTTCAGCGTGTCCATGCGCCCCGCCTTCGACAGCTCGAGGATGAAGTGCGGGGTCAGCTGCTCGATCCCCAGCACCAGCTCCTCGATCTGCGTGGGGAACAGGTTCACGCCCCGCAGGATGATCATGTCGTCGTTGCGGCCGGTGATCTTCTCCATCCGCCGCATCCCGGGCCGGGCCGTCCCGGGAAGCAGGCGGGTGAGGTCGCGGGTGCGATAGCGGATGACCGGGAACGCCTCCTTGGTCAGAGAGGTGAACACGAGTTCCCCGAGTTCGCCGTCTGGCAGCACGGCGCCGCTCTCTCCGTCGATGATCTCCGGCAGGAAGTGGTCCTCCCACACATGCGGACCATCCTTGGTCTCGAGGCACTCGTTGCCCACACCGGGCCCCATCACCTCGCTGAGACCGTAGATGTCGAGCGCGTCGATGCCGAGGCGCTGCTCGAGCTCGTGACGCATCTCGTTCGACCAGGGCTCCGCTCCCAGAACCGCGACCTTCAACGAGGTGGAGCGCGGGTCGACTCCCTGCGCGGCCATCGCATCGGCGATCGTCAGCAGATAGCTGGGCGTGCACAGGATCGCGTCGGGCTCGAAGTCGAGTATCAGCTGCACCTGGCGTGCGGTCTGGCCGCCGGACATCGGGATGACCGTCGCGCCGAGCGCTTCGATGCCCGCGTGTGCGCCGAGCCCGCCGGTGAAGAGCCCGTAGCCGTATGCGTTGTGCACCTTCATGCCGGGGCGGATGCCGCTGGCTCGCAGCGAACGCGCGACCAGCGCGCCCCACCGCTGGAGATCGCCTCTGGTGTAGCCGACGACCGTCGGGCGGCCGGTGGTGCCGCTGGAGGCGTGGATGCGGGCGACGTCGGACATCGGCACAGCGAACATCCCGAACGGATAGGTCTCGCGCAGATCCGCCTTGGTCGTGAAGGGAAGCAGCCGCACGTCGTCGAGCGTGCGGATGTCGTCCGGGTGCACGCCGGCCTCGTCGAACTTGCGCGTGTAGAGAGGCACGTTCGCGTAGGCGTGGCGCACGGTCTGCTGGAGTCGACCGAGCTGGAGCGCGGCGATCTCGTCGCGCGTCATCCGCTCTTCCGCGTCGAGCTCGGCGGATGCGGGCGGGTGGACGTGGGAGGGTGTTGCGGTCGTCATCGACACGAGGTTCTCCGGAGCATTCAGAAGGTCTGGCTGGTGGTGCGGGAGCGCCCGCGGAACTCGGCGACGGGATCGCCCCGTTCGTCGACCACGGTCACGTCGTAGATGCCGGAGCGTCCGCTGAGCGACCGTCGGACGGCGGTGGCGGTGAGGGTCTGTCCCGATACGGTCGGCTTCAGGAAGGAGATGTCCGCGCCAGCGGCCACGGTGACCCTGTCGTCTTCGTTGCACGCGATCGCGAAGGCGGTGTCCGCCAGGGCGAAGACGAAGCCGCCGTGGGTGATGTGGAAGCCGTTGGTCATGTCGTCCCGCACGCGCATCGAGACGACCGCGTGGCCGGGGTCATCGCGTTCGACCACGAGGCCCAGCGAAGCCGAGGCGCGGTCGCGCTCCATCATCGCGCGGTTCGGGCGCGCGTCGTCCGTCGTCCGCGCCGTCGCTTCCGTCATCGTCGACCTCCTCGTCGAGCGGGTTCGGGCGCTGCACCTGCGGTACCCGATCCGCTCATACTAACCGACCGATCGTTCAGTTAGTCAAGCAGGTCAGCCTCGTCTGCTCCGGGATCCCGGCCTGTGGACGACCCCCTCAGCTGAAGTCGGGAAGCCGGCGCAGTGTCGCATCCTCCGTCAGGATGCCGGTGATCACGGCACTCGGGTCGCCTGCGTCGCGATCGACGCGGAACCGGATCGCCGCCCCCTCGCGCGTCGTCCACTGATAGAAGTACTCGCCGGAGGACACGATACGGATCGCCGTACCCCCGGGGAACGCATCCTCGGCCTCGCCGACGGTGTCGCCGATCCGCACCTCGCCTGCCGTCGGCAACGCGGCAGGATCCTCCTGGGGCTCGTTCCCGACGTTCGCGGAACCGATGGATGCGGCATCGACGACGGAGTCGCCCGCGTCGGTCCACAACAGCACAGAGGCCGAACCGTCCGGACTGACGATCCGCGTCTGCCCTCCGTCCCACTCCGGCCTGATCACCGTCGCTCCCGGGACGGCCGCGATGGCCTCGTCGAGGTCGGAGCCGAGGACGATCGGCCCGATCCCGGTAGCGCTCACCTGCCAGCTGCTCCACGCTGCAGCAGGGTCGACAGCAGGCGGCGTCGCTGCGGGCGCCGGCGGGTTCGCGGTCAACTCCTCGATCAGCTGCGACCGAGCGTCGGACGCCTGGTCGCTCAGGAACGCGGCGGCCCGCTCAGCGTCGAAGGCGGCGTCGCCGGTGAACGGCTGCCAGAAGTTCACGAGGACGTTGCCGACCGACGCGTACCCCTGGTAGAGCCGGTGTCCGCCGACGAGTCCGTCGTCGAGCACCAACGCTCCGGTGACGGCGCGGATCCCATCCCCGGAGTCGAGCGTGGTCGAATCGAACGTCGACGCGCCGCTGCCGTAGGTGAAGTCCGCACACTGCTTCGCCACCTCGACGTACCGGTCCATCAGCCCCTGCGCCGTCGCCTCGTCCGCGAACTGGAGCACATGCATCCAGCCGTCCCGCCCATCGGGGAGGGAGCTGGTCCACGTGACCGAGCGCGCGCCGATCGACGCCTGGGAAGGCTCGTAGAGGAAGAGGTTGCAGATCGCCGGCGAGAGCTCGGGGCCGCCTCCGTCGGAGATCTGGATCAGCGACGGTGACGGCGACCCCACGTCGCCGACGTCGGGGAGGAGACCGGCGATCTTGTCGGCGCTCGGCAGGAACCAGTCGAGCTGGTCTCCGACGAACACCGTCGGACCGTCGTACGGCACCGGAGCAGGGCTCTCGGTTGCCGGAGTCGGCTTCGGTGTGGCTTGCGGTGCGGGCACGCACCCCGACAGGGCGATGATCGCCCCCGCCGTGAGCACTCCCAGGACAGTTCGTGACGACCACCGTGTGGACATGGACCCTCCGATTGCTCGCGACGCCACGATCGACGCCCCCTCGCTGATGAGCCTAGGGCCGGATCCATCGCCCTCACGCTTCTGGACCATGTCCATATCAGAATGGAACGAAACGCATGCCGAGATGCGCATACGACGTGGCAGGACCGTCTCGTTCACCCCTCGACGAGAGCCGAGGAAGCGGCAGCGCGGGCGGCATCCGCAGAGCTCGCACCGACTGCTGCCTCCGCGGCTCGTCGACAGTCATCGACGGACAACTCCTGCAGGCGCGCGGCCACGCGACCGAGCGATCGCGGCGCCATGGACAGCGACGTCACCCCGAGGCCGATCAGGACCGGAGCGAGCGCGGGGTCGCCGCCTGCTTCGCCGCAGACGCCCACCGACTTTCCGGCAGCCCGACCTGCGGCACCGACGGCGGCGATGAGTCGCAGCACTGCGGGCTGCCACGGATCGTTGAGGTCGCCCAGATCGCTGAGCAGCCGATCCGCCGCCATCGTGTACTGGGCGAGGTCGTTGGTGCCGAGGCTCACGAAGTCGACGACCTCGAACAGCTCCGCGGCGAGCAGTGCGGCGGACGGGGTCTCGATCATGATGCCGACCCTGTCGAGCCCCGCGGACCGACAGCGTTCGGCGAAGTCCCTGGCCTCGTCGACCGTCGCGACCATCGGAGCCATCACCTCGACCTCCGCCGCTTCCGCCGCGGCCGCTCGTGCGAGGGCGACCAGCTGATCATCGAGCAGTTGCGGGCGGCGTCGGGCGATCCGCAGCCCGCGTACGCCGAGCGCGGGGTTGTCCTCGCTGTCGGAGTTGGCGAAGGGAAGGGGCTTGTCGCTCCCCGCGTCGAGGGTGCGCACGACGACCTTGCGCCCAGGGAAGGCGGACAGCACGCCGCGATAGGCGGTCACCTGTTCGTCGATGCTCGGCGCCTCGGCGCGGTCGAGGAAGCAGAACTCCGTGCGGAAGAGTCCGACACCCTCCGCATGCGCCGAGGCCGCCACCGTCGCGTCCGCCGCTCCTCCGACGTTGGCGAGCAGCGGTATGCGGTGCCCGTCGGAGAGCGCTCCGACGCCGTCGAAGTCGACAGCGGTCGCCGAGGCGCGCGCTTCGGCGACGCGGGATTCCGCCGGGGCGACCTCCACCGTGCCGCGGTCGCCGTCCACGAGGACCATCGTCCCCACCGGGATCGCCTGGGCGTCGACGACACCGACGACAGCCGGCAGTCCGAGGGAGCGCGCGATGATCGCCGTGTGCGAGGTCGGTCCGCCCTGGACCGTGACGAGGGCGACGCATCGGCCCCCGGCGAGCAGAGCGGTGTCAGCGGGAGCGAGGTCGGCGGCCACCAGCACGAAGGGATCGTCGCGCTCGGGGACACCCGGCATGTCGACTTCGAGGATCTCGGCGATGATCCGGTCGCGTACATCGCGGATGTCGGCGATGCGCTCGGCCATCCGACCCCCCAGCGCGGCGAGAGCCTTCTCGTGGACGACGGCGGTCTCCCAGACCGCACGGGCGGCGGTGCGCCCCTTGGAGAGGACCAGAGCCGTCGCCTCGGACACCAGCTCGGGGTCGGAGGCCAGCAGGCGCGAGGCATCGAGGATGGCCTTGGTCTCTCCCGTCGCCTGCGCCGTGCGTGTGCGGAGCTGATCGGCGACCGCGACGGCGGCCCACTCGATCGCTGACACCTCGGAATCGCGGTCGGCGGGGGGCACCAGCACGTCCGGATCGGGTTCGGGAAGCGGCGGTGCGAGATGCACGACGGGGGCGGCGGCCCGGCCGGAGCTCACCCCGCGCCCGCGGAGCACGGCGCCCGGCGCGACGGTTCGCGTCGGCTCCTCCTGCTCACGCGATTTCGGTTCATCCGCGCGCATCGGCAGACCGGGTGCGGGTGCGGGTGCGATCGAAGTCGCGTCGCCATCGGGTCCGGTCTCCTCGGCCCCCTCCCCGAAGCCGTCATCGAACAGAGCGACCAGGCGATCCAGCGCCTCCTCTCCCCCATCGCCCCGTGCGGTCAGCTCGATCTCGTCCCCCTGCCGCGCACCGAGCACGAGCAGCCGCGTCAGGCTCGCCGCCGACGCGTCGGGGCCGTCGGGGAGCCGGCGCACGCGCACATCCGCGCCGGACGACGCCTTCGCGATCAGTGCCGCAGGACGCGCATGGATCCCCTGCGGGTTGCGGACCCGCACTCGTCGCACCTGCGCGTCATCGTCCTTCGGAGCATCGGAGGTCTCCGCCTCGTGCGCCTCCTCGACACCGAGGGCGCCGGTCTTCGCCGCCAGGGCCGTAGAGGCCTCAGCCGCCACGGTGTCGAGCGATCCGCCCGCCGCAGCGGACACGACAGCGGCGAGAAGCCCCTCCACGAAGGGTGCGGGAGCGAGCCGGACGGGCACGTCGCTCGAACGCAGCTCCACCGCGAGTTCCGCGCTGAGCACGGCTGAGCCCAGATCCATGAGCACGAGGACGCCGTCGCACTCCGTGGCGAGCTCATCGATGGCGGCGGACACCGCGACAGCGTCCGTACCGAGGATCGGTACGCCCTCGGCGTCGACTCCGGCGCCGGCGGCGACCCGCACCCGCACCTCGCCGTCGTGGACCATCTGCAGGGCGAGCTCCAGCGCCGCCTCCCCGAGCCGTGCACTGTGGGAGACGGCGACGATGCCGATCATCTGGCGCTGTCCTCGATCGTCTCGGCGAGCGTCTCGAAGAGGATCGCCGTCGAGGCCGCTCCGGGGTCGAGGTGTCCGGCGCTGCGCTCGCCCAGGTAGCTCGCCCTGCCCTTCCGGGCGACGAGAGGGAGGGTGGCGTCCCGACCTGCCGCCGCGGCATCCGCAGCGGCTCTGGCGGCGTCGGAGACGGAGGCGCCCGCGGCGAGCGCGGCATCCATCGCGTCGACCGCCGGCGCCATCGCGTCGAACATCGTCTTGTCCCCCGCCTCGGCCTTGCCGCGCGCGACGATACCGTCGAGTCCTGCCCGCAGTGCGGCCGCGAGAGCGTCGCCGTCGAGATCGGACACGGCACCCGCGGCCATGCCCATGCGGAGGAAGAACGTGCCGTACAGAGGCCCGCTGGCACCGCCGACCGAGCTCACCAGCGTCATGCCGACCGTCTTCAGGAGCTCGTCCACCGTTGCCGGCGCGCCGGCGGACAGCTTCTCGCCGACAGCGCCCATGCCCCGAGCCATGTTGGCCCCGTGATCGGCGTCGCCGATGGCCGAGTCGAGTTCGGTGAGCCAGTCGCGCTTCTCCGTCACGGCGGCGCCGAAGCGTGCGATCCAGTCGGCGAGGAGCGTGGTGTCGACCGCGGCCATCAGACGCCCCATCGCAGACCGGGGGTGTTCACCGGGGCATCCCACAGCCGCAGCAGCTCATCGTCGGCTTTGAGCAGGGTCACCGAGCACCCGGCCATGTCGAGCGAGGTGATGTAGTTGCCGACGAGGTTCCTGGCGACCTGCACTCCGGCCTTCTCCAGCAGCGCGGCGACCTCGCCGTACATGAGGTACAGCTCGATCAGCGGGGTCGCACCCATGCCGTTGAGCATCACGATCGCAGGACCGGTGCCGTCGATGTCGGCCAGGATCGGCTCGACGAGCTGCCGGGCGATCTCGGAGGCCGGGGCGAGGGGTTCGCGATGCCGACCCGGCTCCCCGTGGATCCCTATGCCGATCTCCATCTGATCGTCCGGAAGGTCGAAGGTGGGCTTGCCCGCTGCGGGCACCGTGCAGCTGGTGAGGGCCATTCCCATCGAGCGGCCCTGTCCGTTCACCTTCTTCGCCAGCTCGACCACGGCCGGGAGGTCGCGCCCCTCCTCCGCTGCCGCCCCGAGGATCTTCTCGAGCAGCACGGTGAGGCCCACCCCGCGGCGTCCTGCGGTGTACAGGGAGTCCTGCACCGCGACGTCGTCGTCCACCGTGATGCTGCCCACCTCGATGCCGTCCATGGCGGCGAGCTCGGCGGCCATCTCGAAGTTCAGCACGTCACCGGTGTAGTTCTTCACGATGTGGAGCACACCCGCTCCGCGATCGACGGCCTTGGTCGCGACCTGCACGCGGTCGGGGGTGGGTGAGGTGAAGATCTCTCCGGCGACAGCGGCGTCCAGCATCCCGGTGCCGACGAAACCGCCGTGCAACGGCTCATGGCCGGAGCCTCCGCCGGAGACGATCGCGACCTTGCCCTGCGCCTTGGGCGTGGCGCGCGTGATGACGTGGTTCTCCAGGTCGACGGAGAGCTCGGGGTGAGCGAGCGCGACGCCTCTCAGCGACTCGACGAGAACGTCTTCCGGGGCGTTGATGAGCTTCTTCATCGTTCGATCTCCTTTGATCTTTCGCGGACTCTTTCGCAGAAATCCGAAAGCAATTCGTTAATGTCGAATATGCTCGGAGCCTGCCGGGTTGTCAAGATCAATCGTGAAGCCCGGCTCCATCGACACCGGCTCGACGACGCACCGGAAGGAGGCCCTCCCCGTGATCCAGGCGATCGACCGCGCGGCGAAGATCCTCGAACTGCTCCAGGGAGCACGCCACCTCGGCATCACCGACCTCTCTGCAGCCCTCGGCCTGCCGCCGTCGACCGTGCACGGGATCGTGAAGTCGCTGCGCGCGCACGGGCTCGTCGCGAAAGAGCGGGGTGGCCAGCGCTACATGCTCGGCCCCACCCTGCTGCGCCTGAGCAACGTCTACCTCGACACCCTCGACGTGCGCGCCAGAGCCATGCGGTGGACGCAGGAGCTCGCACGCCGCACCGACCTGTCCGTACGGCTGGGCGCTCCGCACTTCACCGATGTGCTCGTCATCCACCACAATCTGCGCCCCGATGACAGCCAGCAGATGCTCGAGACCGGTGTCGCCATCCCCGCCCACGCCTCGGCGATGGGCAAAGTGCTCCTCGCCTACGACCTCGGGTTCCAGCAGAGCGTCTTCGAACAGCCGCTGCGCAGCCTCACCGGCGACACCGTCACCGACGTGGCGCGCCTGACGCTGGAGCTGCCGTCGATCGCCGAACGCGGCATGGCCGGGGAGTTCGACGAGGCCGTCCTCGGCGAGTCCTCGATCGCCGCCCCCGTCGCTGACGCGTCGAACGACATCGTCGCCGCGGTCGCCGTCGTGTTACCCACCTCGCAAGCGCCGGCGTCGGATGCGATCCTCAACGCACTGCGGGAGACGGCACGCAACATCTCACGCGAACTCGGCGCCACCGCCTGGCCCCCGCGCATCGCGCCCGCCGACGACTGACACCTGTCCCACGCAGCGCCACCCCGACGGTCGGCTGTCAGCCGCGCAGCGCCAGCGCGAAGGGCAGCACGCCCGTCGCCCCGGCACGACGGAGCTCACGCGCCGCGACGGTCATCGTCCACCGGCTGTCGACGAGGTCGTCGACGAGCAGCACCGGTCCGGTCGGCACATCCAGATGCCGAGCGCTGAAGCGCTCCCAGAGTCCCGCGAGGCGGAAGACGCTGTTCCCACCCGGCCCGCCGGAAGGCCCTCCTCCCACGAGTTCGAGCGCCCCGAGATACGGCAGGCGCCCGACATCGGCGAGTCCGCGCGCGAGCGAGTCGACCAGCAGCGGGTGCGAGCGCGAGGGCATCGCGACCACCGCCACGGGGCGCTCCTCCCACCCCCATCCTGCGAGCACGCGGACGCACGCCTGCAGCAGCTGCGGTGTCACCGCGGCATCGGGCGCCCCGGCCGCGAACAGCTCGCGCAGCGCCCCGCCCCAGCCCAGATCGGTGAGACGCGCGAGTGCACGCCCCTCACTCGCCTGCTCGTCTGCCGGGATGCGCCCCTTGACCGGCACGTCCAGCCGGTCCGCACCGGTCGGCCAGGCACGACGAGGCTCGATCGGCACTCCGACGCGGTCGAGCGATTCCACGGCCTGCGAGCTCGCGGAGGCGCCGATCTCCCGCGGGAACCACTCTC
Organism: Microbacterium sp. CCH5-D1; assembly: GCF_001557335.1. Taxonomy (NCBI): domain Bacteria; kingdom Bacillati; phylum Actinomycetota; class Actinomycetes; order Micrococcales; family Microbacteriaceae; genus Microbacterium; species Microbacterium sp. CCH5-D1. Next base: position 36,447 of record NZ_LSJW01000258.1, on the reverse strand, counting down.
CCGCGCAGTTGTCGCACCTCCCGCACGGAGCGGCCGTGTCGTCGTCGAGCGCGCGCTGCAGGAACTCCATGCGGCACCCGTCGGTCTGCTCGTACTCGATCATGTGCTGCTGCTCGGCCACACGCTCGGCGGCGATGCGCTCATACCGCTCGGCGTCGTAGCTCCAGGGTGCACCGGTCGCGACCCACCCGCCCTGCACGCGCCGGACCGCCCCGTCGACGTCGAGCACCTTCAACAGCAGCTCGAGCGGCGTGCGGCGGATGTCGACCATCGCCTCGAGCGCCGGCGTCGAGATCGGAACGTCGCCGAGGGCCCCGATCACCCGCTCGGCTCGTTCACGATCGGGCATCGAAGCTGTCGCGAAGTAGTGCCAGATGTCACGGTCCTCGACGCCGGGGAGCAGCAGCACGTCCGCGCTCTCGCTGGCACGTCCGGCACGACCCACCTGCTGGTAGTAGGCCACGGGGGAAGACGGCGCGCCCAGGTGCAGCACGAAACCCAGATCGGGCTTGTCGAACCCCATGCCCAGCGCGCTCGTGGCGACGAGAGCCTTGACCTCGTTGCGCTTGAGCATCCCCTCGGACTCGGCGCGCTCGTCGGGGTCGGTCTGCCCGGTGTAGGCACGCACGTCGTGGCCGTGCTCACGCAGCAGGCGTGCGGTGTCGACGGCGGCCGCGACCGTCAACGCGTAGATGATGCCGGAACCGGGAAGGTCGTCGAGGTGGCTCAGCAGCCAGGCGAGGCGACTCGCCGAATCGCGCAGGCGCAGCACTCCCAGTCGCAGCGACGTCCGGGCGAGCGGCCCGCGGATCGTGAGCACCGGAACCGCATCGGCGTCGGCGGCCGTCCCGTCGTCCGCTCGGAGGCTGCCGAGCTGCTCGGCCACGTCGGCCACGACACGGCTGTTGGCGGTCGCCGTGGTCGCGAGCACCGGCACGTCAGGCGGCATCTGGGCGATCAGGTCGCGCAGGCGGCGGTAGTCGGGACGGAAGTCGTGCCCCCAGTCGCTGATGCAGTGCGCCTCATCGACGACCAGCATCCCGATGCGCCGGACGAGCGCCGGCAACTGCTGCTCACGGAAGGCGGGGTTGTTGAGCCTCTCGGGAGAGACCAGCAGCACATCGACCTCATCGCGATCTAGCTTCGCGAGCACATCCGACCACTCGTGCGCATTGGTGGAGTTGATCGCCACGGCCCGCACCCCCGCACGTTCGGCGGCGGCGATCTGGTCGCGCATGAGGGCGAGCAGCGGAGACACCAGCACGGTCGGGCCCGCCCCCTGCCGACGCAGCAAGAGCGTGGCGACGAAGTAGACAGCGGACTTGCCCCACCCGGTGCGCTGCACCACGAGCGCGCGGCGGCGCCCTTCGACGAGCGCCTCGATCGCCTCGTACTGTCCGTCGTGGAAATCGGCATCCGGGCGTGCGACGAGTTCGCGCAGCGCCGCGCGGGCGGACTCGCGGAGGTCGGCGGCCTCGGGGGATGCTGCAGCGGCGTCGGCGGTCATCCCCCCACTCTGCCCCACACCTCCGACACCTCCGACACCTCCCACACCCCCCACACCTCCAACACCTCCGACACCCGTGGTCGCGTTCCACAGGTTCGCCGGGCCCCGGGCGAGTGCCGTCGTCTAGCGTGAGGGGATGATCACACGCGAGCTCGCCGTCGCCCTGCGGGACACCGGACTGATCTGGCATCCGGCCGATGGCGACCGCTTCCAGCTCGATCTCCCCGACGACGTGGAACTCGAAGCGGAGGCCGACGTCTTCACCGTGAGTGAGATGACGATCGAGGCCCGTCAGACGCCGAGCGGCACCGATCTGGCGTTCAACGGCACGACGGAGTGGGCGCTCGACGCGGTGACGCTCGCGGACGCCGTATGGCTGCCGCGGGAGGACCAGCTTCGCGATCTGCTCCGCGGCACGTTCCGTTCGCTGGTGCGCCTCGAGGACTCCTTCCGCGTCGAGATCGAGATCGGGGGCGAGCTGCTCGCTTTCGAGCACCCCGACCCCTCAGAGGCGTACGGCCGCGCCCTCCTCGATCTGATCTCCCGCTCGCGCTGACCTCGCCGTCTTGAATCCGGCAGTCCACTGTGTCAGAATTACCAAACGATCGGTCAGTAAAGATGGCCCGATGCCGAGGAGTCGATGATGACCAGTCCAGCAGACCTGTCCCTGGTGGGCGAGATCTCCGATGAGGAGCGCCTGTTCGACGAGCTCATCGCCAACGAGCAGCGCATCGAACCCCGCGACTGGATGCCCGACGCCTATCGCAAGACACTGGTGCGGCAGATCTCGCAGCACGCGCACTCCGAGATCATCGGCATGCAGCCGGAGGGCAACTGGATCACGCGCGCGCCGAGCCTCAAGCGCAAGGCGATCCTGATGGCCAAGGTGCAGGACGAGGCCGGTCACGGCCTCTACCTGTACTCCGCCGCCCAGACCCTCGGCACCACGCGCGACGAGATGATGGACCAGCTCATCAGCGGCAAGGCCAAGTACTCGTCGATCTTCAACTACCCCACCCCGACCTGGGCGGACATGGGCGCGATCGGCTGGCTCGTCGACGGCGCCGCGATCTGCAACCAGGTGCCGCTGTGCCGGGCGTCCTACGGCCCCTACGGCCGCGCCATGGTGCGCGTCTGCAAGGAGGAGTCGTTCCACCAGCGTCAGGGCTTCGAGATCCTGCTCACCCTGATGCAGGGCACCGAGGAGCAGCGCGCGATGGCTCAGGATGCGGTGAACCGCTGGTACTGGCCGAGCCTCGCCATGTTCGGGCCGCCCGATGACCAGTCCCCCAACTCGGCGCAGTCGATGAAGTGGAAGATCAAGCGGTTCTCCAACGATGAGCTGCGCCAACGCTTCGTCGGCATGCTCGTGCCCCAGGCCGAGATCCTCGGCGTCACGCTGCCCGACCCCGACCTGCGCTTCGACGAGGAGAGCGGACAGTACGTGATCGGCGAGATCGACTGGGACGAGTTCTTCGAGGTGGTGCGCGGCAACGGGCCCTGCAACGCCGAACGCCTCGAACGCCGCCGGACGGCTCATGAAGAGGGCGCCTGGGTGCGCGAGGCCGCGGCCGAGTACGCGCGCAAGCAGTCGCTGAAGACGAAGGCGGTGGCGTGATGGCGACGCCCGGCGCCGACGAGCGCGAGCCCTGGCCGCTGTGGGAGGTCTTCATCCGAGCGAACCGCGGACTGAGCCACGTGCACGTCGGCTCGCTGCACGCTCCGGACGCCGAGATGGCGATCCGCAATGCGCGCGACCTGTACACGCGTCGTGGAGAGGGCGTCTCGATCTGGGTCGCCCCCGCAGACGCGATCACCACGAGCGACCCCGACGCCAAGGGCGCCTACTTCGAGAGTCCCGCCGGCAAGAACTATCGCCACGCCGTGTACTACACCGCCTCAGAGGGAGTGCCGCACCTGTGAGCACGGCACACGAGGAGACGGTGTACGCGGAGACGGTGCACGAGGAGACGGTGCACGCGGAGACGGTGCACGAGGACATCGACGTGCACGGGAACGTCTCGGTCGACGAACTCGACCTGGCGCAGGAGCTGTCAGGCACCGGCGCGGTCGCCGCATCGGCCGACGTGGCGGAGTACGCACTTCGTCTCGGCGACGACGCGCTGATCCTCTCGCAGCAGCTGGGCGCGTGGATATCCCGCGCTCCCGAGCTCGAGGAAGACGTGGCCCTGGGCAACATCGCCCTCGACCTGCTCGGTCATGCGCGCTCGTTCCTCCACTACGCCGGGTCCTTCGACGGGCGCAGCGAAGACGATCTGGCCTTCTTCCGCGACGAACCCGATTTCCGCTGCGCATGGATCGTGCAGCAGCCCAACGGAGACTTCGCCCAGACCATCGCTCGCCAGTTCGTGGTGGCCACGTACATGTTCGAGCTGTACTCGGCCCTGCGCGGCAGCACCGACGAGACGTTCGCCGCGATCGCGGAGAAGTCGCTCAAGGAGGTCGACTACCACCGCGACCACGCCGTGCAGTGGATCCTGCGTCTCGCCGGAGGCACGGAGGAGTCGCGCGCCAGGATCATCCGCGCACTCGGCGACGTGTGGCCGTACGTCGATGAGCTGTTCCGCGACGACGATCTGATCGCGCGGCTCGGCGACGCGGCCGTGGTGCCGTCGACGCTGCGGCCTGCTTTCGACGGCGTGGTCGAGACGGTGTTCGCGGAAGCGGAGCTCTCGGTGCCCGCCGTGATGTCGTCGTCGGCCGGCGGGCGCACCGGTGCGCACGCGACCCCGCTCGGCCACATCCTCGCCGAGATGCAGGTGCTCGCCCGCAGACATCCGGGGGCGACATGGTGACTCTCACGCCGACGCAGGCCGCGTGGCGGATCGCTGCCTCCGTGCCCGACCCCGAGGTTCCTGTGCTCACGATCGAGGACCTCGGTGTGCTCCGCGCGGTGGAGGTCGACGGAACCGCGGTGCATGTCGACATCACCCCGACCTACAGCGGCTGCCCCGCGATGGACACGATCCGCGACGATGTGGTCCTGGCTCTCACCGCCGCCGGCTTCGACGAGGTGTTCGTGCGCCTGGTCCTCTCCCCCGCCTGGACGACCGACTGGATGACACAGGCGGGCAAGAGCAAGCTCGCCGAGTACGGCATCGCACCGCCCTCGGGCCGCGCCGCCGTGTCGACCGGCCCCATCCGCCTGGCGTTGAGCGTGCGCTGCCCCCGCTGCGGGTCGCTCGACACGCGCGAGGTCTCCCACTTCGGCTCCACGTCATGCAAAGCCCTGTTCGAGTGCCGCGCCTGCCTCGAACCCTTCGACCACTTCAAGGTGCACTGACATGTCGCTCTTCACCTCCGCGCCAGCGCCCATCCCGCAGGCGACGACGCCCCGCGAGACCGCACCCCGCAAGCGCGCCCGGTTCCACACCCTCACGGTCGAAGACGTGCGCCCGCTCACCGACGACGCTGTCGAGGTGACCTTCACGGTTCCCGCCGCCCTCGCCGACGAGTACGACCACCTGCCCGGTCAGTACGTCGCGCTGCGCACGACACTCGACGGCGTCGAAGTCCGGCGTTCCTACTCGCTGTGCCGCGCCCCGGAACACCGCGGCGACGGTCAGGACACGCGCTTGAGCGTCGCCGTGAAGCGGGACGAGGGAGGTCTCTTCTCCACGTGGGCGCAGACCGGTCTCCATGCCGGCTTCGAGATCGACGTGATGAGCCCGCAGGGCACCTTCACCTCCGCTCTGCCCGACCTCGACGACCGGCACGTGGTGGGGATCGCGGCCGGCTCCGGCATCACGCCGCTGATGGCCCTCGCGCACACTGTGCTCACCCGGTCGGACACGTCGCGATTCACCCTGCTGTACACGAACCGCGCCACGCTCGACGTGATGTTCCTGGAAGATCTCGCCGACCTCAAGGACCGCTACCCCACCCGACTCGTGCTGCACCATGTGCTGTCCCGTGAACGGCGGGCCGCTCCCGTCCTCTCCGGGCGCATCGACGAGGAGAAGCTCCGCACGATCCTGGCGACCCTCATCCCCCCGTCGACCGTCGACGAATGGTTCCTGTGCGGCCCTCTCGCTCTCGTCGACCTGTGTCGCGAGGTGCTGGCCGACCACGGTGTCGACCGCTCCCACATCCGCTTCGAGCTGTTCACGACGGGTGATGAACCCGTGCGCGCGGCACGGCCGGTGCAGGTGCGTGCCGGCGAGAAGACGGTGCGTATCGAGGTCACTCTCGACGGCGTCTCGTCGACCGTGGAGAGCCCCGTCGACGCCAGGGAGTCGGTGCTCAATGCGGCACTGCGCGTACGGCCCGACGCTCCGTTCGCCTGTGCCGGCGGAGTCTGCGGCACCTGCCGCGCACGCGTGATCGAGGGCAGCGTGACGATGACCGAGAACTACGCCCTGGAGCCCGACGAGCTCGAGCGCGGCTTCGTGCTCACCTGCCAGTCCCACCCCACCAGCGACCGCGTGGTCGTCGACTACGACGTCTGATCGAGGAGCGCCCATGATCGACCTCACCATCGCCGACGACGTGGCCACGATCGTGCTGGACGCGCCATCGAAGCTGAACGCTCTCGACGAGAGGGCACTCGCCGAACTGGATGCCGCCTATGTCGAGGCCGAGGCTGCGGGAGTGCGAGCACTCGTGCTCCGTGGCGAGGGGCGCGCGTTCTGCGCGGGGCGTGACATCTCCGGCGTCGACCCACGGGACGACGATGTGCTCCGCTATCTCGGCGGTCTGGTGACCCCTCTGCTGCAGCGCATGTCGCGGTTCCCCGCGCCGACGTTCGCTGTCGCCCACGGCGCCTGCCTCGGCGTGGGCCTCGGCCTGCTGATCGCGACCGACGTGGTCTACGTGGCGGAATCGGCGAAGATCGGCTCCCCGTTCGCCGCCCTCGGTGCGACGCTGGACTCCGGCGGACACGCGCTCTTCCTCGATCGGCTCGGCGCGCACAAGACGCTCGACCTCATCTACACGGGACGTCTGATGAGCGGCACCGAGGCCGTGGCGTCCGGCCTGTTCTCCCGCGTGTTCCCCGATGATGAGGTGGTGCAGGCCACGACCGACGCGGCCGCCGCCGCCGCTCGCGGTGCGACGGCGGCGTTCCTCGCGAGCAAGGAGCTCATCGCCCGCATCCGCGACGAGCGACTCGCCCTGTGGGATGCGGTAGGGATCGAGAACGCCGCACAGGCCGCGCTCTGCGACACCGACGACTATCGCGAGGGCTTCGCGGCGTTCCAGGAGAAGCGCAGGCCCGAGTTCCGCGGACGCTGACGCCCGGGTTCCCGCTTCTCGGCAGCGTCGTCTCCAGCGTCGGAGGCCGATGCGACAATACGGAGATGATGCTCTCCGAGGTCGTCTCCACGGCAGAAGAGGTCTCCGCCACGGCGTCCCGCCTCACGAAGATCGATGCCCTCGCACGGCTGCTGGCGCGTTCCGCAGCGGACGAGCTCCCAGCCGTCATGGGGCTCCTGCTGGCCGCTCCGCGCCAGGGTCGGCTCGGCGTCGGTTGGCGGGGACTCGCCGCCATCGAGATCACGCATGCGGAAGATCCCACCCTCACGGTGAGCGACGTCGATGCCTCGCTCACCGCCCTCGCCGCCGCCTCCGGATCAGGCTCCGCGGCAGCCCGCACCGGGATGCTCGGCGAGCTCGGCTCGCGAGCGACGGCCGCCGAGTGGGACTTCCTCGTCCGCGCCATGCTCGGCGAGCTTCGCACCGGGGCATTGTCCGGCGTGCTTCTCGACGCGGTCGCGAAAGCGTCCGACCGGCCGCTCTCCCTCGTGCGCCGCGCCGCCATGCTCTCCGGCGATCTCGGCGAGACCGCTCGTGTCGCCCTCACCGAAGACGCAGACGCGCTGGACGCGGTCGGCCTCGAAGTCGGTCGCCCTGTCCTTCCCATGCTCGCCTCCACCGCGGCGACGCCATCGGCTGCACTCGAGATCACCGGCACGGCGTCGGTGGAGTACAAGCTCGACGGTGCTCGCATCCAGGTGCACCGTCACGGCGACGACGTCGGCGTCTACACGCGGAGCCTGGCCGACATCACCCACCGCGTACCGGAACTCGTCGAGATCGTGCGCGCTCTCCCCGTGGACGATGTCATCCTCGACGGCGAGACGCTGTCGCTCGATGAAGACGGTGGGCCCAGGCCCTTCCAGGAGACGATGTCGAGGTTCGGTGCCGATGCCTCCCGCGAACTGGTGCTGCGGCCATGGTTCTTCGACGTGCTGCACGTGGACGGACGCGACCTGATCGACGAGCCGCTCTCGATCCGCCTCGCCGAGCTCGAGCGCGTGGCCGGCGACTGGCGGATGCCCGGCATCGTGACCGACGACCCGGATGCCGCGGAGCAGCTGTCGCACGAAGCCCTCGCCGCCGGCCATGAAGGCGTGGTGGTCAAGGGTCTCGACGCCCCCTACGCCGCCGGCCGTCGGGGCAAGTCCTGGGTCAAGGTCAAGCCCGTGCTGACCTTCGATCTCGTCGTGCTCGGCGCGGAGTGGGGTTCGGGCCGCCGCCGGGGATGGCTGTCGAACCTGCACCTGGGTGCGCGCGACCCCGACGGCGAGTTCGGCGACGCCGGGGAATTCGTCATGGTGGGCAAGACCTTCAAGGGCCTCACCGACGAGCTGCTGCGCTGGCAGACCGAGGAGTTCCCCGAGCATGAGACCCACCGCACGGCGTCGACCGTGTTCCTGCGCCCCGATGTCGTGGTCGAGATCGCCATCGACGGCGTGCAGCGCTCTCCGCGGTATCCGGGAGGTGTCGCGCTGCGTTTCGCCCGGGTGAAGGGCTATCGGCCCGACAAGTCGCCGGCCGAAGCCGACACGATCCAGACGCTGCGCTCCCTGCTGCGCGGCTGACGAAACACGCGAGTCAGACGGACCGCGTCCAGGCCGACGGCATTCAGGCCGACGGGGCGAGTCCCAGGTCCTCTTCCCGCACGGTGCCGCGGAACGACCACGGGAAGTTGATCCAGAGGTCGGTGTCCTTCCATGCGAAGTCGGGCTGGATGATCGTGGAGGGCTTGGTGTAGATCGTGACCGACCGCACATCGGCGCCCTTGTCCTTCAGCAGCTGCACGGCCAGGGCGAGCGTGCGTCCGGAGTCGGCGACGTCGTCGACCAGCAGCACGCGGCGGCCATCGAGGTACGCCATGTCGAGCTCGGGAGGCAGCACCTCGGGCGCGTCGAGCACCGTGCCGATGCCGGTGTAGAACTCGACGTTGATGGCGCCGCAGTTCTTCGCGCCCAGCCCGTAGGCGATCGCCCCTGCCGGGAGCAGGCCGCCCCGGGCGATGGCGACGACGACCTCCGGCATGAAGCCGCTGTCCAGGATGCTTCGTGCCAGATCGCGCGTCGCCTCCCCGAAGCCGTCCCAGGTGAGTGTCTCGCGCTCGATCTCCGCATCAGTCATTCCTGCATTCTCCCGCATCTCTGCGGGCCCGCTCGCCGATAGACTGAGCTGGTCCGGCCAGGCCGGTGCCTGAAAAAGAGGCACGAAGCACTTCGCGAAGACGCGGAGGCGAGACACATACGGATCCCGCAGTTCCTCCGTCCCTGTCTCGAAAGGCTTTCCCATGCCCTCCGTGTCCGCCCATGTCGCCCTCACCCTCGCCCAGCACATCGATGCCGTCTTCGGGGTGATGGGCAACGGCAACGCCTACTTCCTCGACGCGATCGAGACACAGACGGATGCGGTGTTCACCGCCGTCCGTCACGAGCAGGGTGCTGTGGTCGCAGCCGACGCCCACTTCCGCAGCTCGGGTCGCATCGCCGCAGGCACCTCGACGTACGGAGCCGGCTTCACGAACACGCTGACCGCCCTCGCCGAGGCCGTGCAGGCGCGGGTGCCTCTGGTGCTGGTCGTCGGCGATGAGCCCACGTCCGGCCCCCGCCCGTGGGACGTCGATCAGATCGCCCTCGCCTCGGCCGTCGGCGCCCGCACCTATACGGTCGGACGGGCCGACGCCGCCGCCACCACGGTCATCGCGATCGAGCACGCCCTCACGTACCGGGTGCCCGTCGTCCTCGCGATCCCCTATGACGTCGCAGCGCTCGAAGCAGGTGAGGTGCCGGAGGCCCCCTCACCCCGGATCCCGGCCCCGCTCGCCCCTCGCGGCGAATTCGCCGATGCGATGCTCGACGAGATCGCCACCGCCCTGGCCGGGGCAGAGCGCCCGTTCCTGCTCGCCGGTCGCGGCGCGTGGCTGTCCGGTGCGAGCACCGCGCTGGGAGAGCTGGCCGCGGCCACCGGCGCTCTCACCGCCTCTTCCGCTTTGGGCCGCGGAGTGTTCCCCGACACCAGGTACGACCTCGGTGTGACCGGTGGCTTCGGGGCGGACGGAGCGATGGAACTCGTGCGATCTGCAGACGTCGCCGTCGTCTTCGGAGCGGGCTTGAACCAGTTCACGATGCGTTTCGGCGACCTGTTCGCGCCGGGGACCCGGGTCTTCCAGATCGACATCGCGGCGGCGGCGACGCACGCCCACGTCGGAGGCTTCGTCCGTGCGGACGCCCGTCTCGCCGCGGAAGAGCTCGTGGCGCGGATCGGAGACGCCGGCTCGGCGCATTCCTGGCGCGAGAGCGTGGACGTGGCGGCCGCACGCACCTACGACCGCGGCGACGACCTCGCCTCCGACGGGCGTCTCGACCCGCGCTCCGCCGCTCGTCGCATCGCCGAGCTGCTGCCGGAAGACCGCGTCGTGGTGTCGGACGGCGGGCACTTCATCGGGTGGGCGAACATGTACTGGCCGGTCGCCGCCCCCGACCGCATGATGATGGTCGGCACCGCGTTCCAGTCGATCGGGCTCGGTTGGCCGAGCGTCGTCGGGGCCGCTCTCGCGCGCCGCGAGTCCACCGTGGTACTCACCTCCGGCGACGGCGGCGGGCTGATGGCCATCGCTGATCTGGAGTCGGCCGTCCGGGCGGCTGGAGGACGCGGCATGGCGGTGGTCTGGAACGACGCGGCCTACGGAGCCGAGGTCAACCTCTACGGTCTCAAGGGACTGGCGGAAGGACCGATGCGCATCCCCGAGGTCGATTTCGCCGCGTTCGGTGCGGCCGTCGGCGCAGAGGGCGTCGTGGTGCGCACGCTCTCCGATCTCGACCGTCTCGCCAACTGGGTCGAGGAGGACCCGTCCTCACGGCCCTTCCTGCTTCTCGATCTGCGCGTCTCGGGCGATGTGATCGCGCCGTACCAGCAGGAGATCATCCGCGTGAACTCCTGACGCCGCGGGACAGTCGGTAACGCGAGGGCGTCGGCACGACGCGAACGTCGTGCCGACCCCCTCGTCGCACCCGAGCGTCGTTCAGTCGATCACCCGAGACGCCGGCGCCTGCGCGCGATGCCGAGGCCCGCTCCGACTGCCAGCAGCAGCACCCCGGCGAGGAGGAACGGCGCGCTGTCGGCTCCTGTCGCGGCGAGGTCGCCGTTGCTCGTCGTGCCGGGGCCGGAACCCGCGTTCCCCGAGCCGTCGGCGGGAACACCACCCGGAGCGCCACCGAGAGTGCCTCCGCCTGGGGTACCGCCGCCGGGAGGTGTGCCACCGGGCGCAGCCGTGACGGCGATCGCCGCCGTCGTCTCCACGCCGTCCGGGTCGATGAGCACGATGCTGTGGGTGCCGGGTTTCGTAGCGGCCGGAACGGTCACGGTCACGCGGAACCCGCCGGTCGCGTCCGTCGTCACGGCACCGAGCGGAACCGGCGTCGAACGCAGCTCGATCCGCAGCGCTGTGGCGGCGGGGAAGCCGGCGCCGGAGATCGTGATCGCATCGCCCGCGGCGACCGATGCCGAAGCGAGCGTCACGGTCGGCTGCTCGGGCTCAGGCGTCGTGCACCCGCCGCCGCAGACGGTGAAGTTCGCCAGCACCGCCTTGTGGTCGGAGGGCCAGACGGCATCCGGCGTCAGGATCTCATCGGCACTGTCGTCGACGACACGCTGATTGCGCACGATCGTCGACTGCGGTCCCACCACGCTCGCTCCGTCGATCGACAGTCGCTCGTCCGGCGTGGCGAAGACGTAATCGATGCGGTCGCGCTCATCGGCGTCGGGAGCCCAGGTCAGAGATGACGTGGGGAACAGAGGATTGTCCGACGGCCACGTGAAGCCCGGGTTCGCCGCGGGATCGGGATGCACGGTGCGGAAGGCATCGACCAGTCCCCCGTCGAGCAGCGTCTGCGTCGTCTGCCAGGGAACGACGACGCCGTTGTGGTCGAACAGCTCGGCTGTCGCCGCGGTCCAGTCCTGCGACGGCGGCTCGTTGAAGTCGCCGCCCACGATGGCGATCCGTCCAGTCGTGCGCTCTGCGGCGATGTCGGCGAGCAGCTCGGCAGCGGCGGCCGGTCGGCCCGACTGCGCGTTCGCCGCCAGGATGGCCTCGACGTCGGTCACCGGGGCGTCGAGCTTGTTCCAGGTGTTCCACCCGGCCGGCCAGTCGCCGTGGATCTCCCCGCCGTAGCCGCGCGGGAGGTACGTGGTGTACCAGCGGTACTCCAGGTGGCCGCCGTACACCACGACCTCCGATCCGTTCACGTCGAGAACCGCCTTCGACCACCAGCGGCCGATCGTGTCGGTGGAGACGATCGGGTAGCGCGAGACGATCCCGGTGTCGGTCGCCGTGAGGTGCTGGTAGCCGAGCAGTGCGGCGACCTGAGCGGGCGCCTGACCCACTTCGGGGAGGAACGTCACGTCGGCGTCGGTCTGCGTGATGACATCGGCGATCTGACGCGCACCGTCGGCCACCTGGGTGCCCCCGTGCCAGACGTTGAAGGTGAGCACGTTCAGGCCGCTCTTCCCTTCGACCTCGGGCTTCGGTTCGGCCGGGGCGACCGGCTGCGCCTCCTCGTCCGTGACGGTGAGATCGATCGGCCCGGCCAGCACCGTGTAGCCGTCGTCTTCGAGGAGGTAGACGTCGTACTCGCCCGCCCCCATCGTCGCCGAGTTGCGGGTCCAGCCGTCCCGACGCGAGGCGTTCCACGTGACCTGGCCGGTCTGGTCTGCGACGTATCGCCAGTCGAGGGATGCCGGACCGCCGGGCACCGCGCCGTCACGATAGATCCCGATCCAGTTGCGATCGTGGACCGCCGAGCCGGCGTCGAACGAGAACGTGACCGTCTCGTCGACCCCGATGCGGGGCGTGTCCAGCGTGAGCATCCCTTCCGCCGCCTGAGCGGCGGGAACGACGAGGAGACCGGCGAGAACGATGCCGGTGCCGAGCAGGGCGAGGAGCCCCCGCTTCGGCCGAGTGGCGGAGGTCATGACGAGAAGGTCCTTTCGACGACGTGGCGCATCGAAAGCTACGGCCGCCGGATGACCGGACCGTGACCGTGAGGTGAATGGCAGAATCGGACGATGCCTGGTCTCCATCACGTCGAGCTGTGGATCGCCGACCTCGATGATGTGCGCGCGCAGTGGCGGTGGATCCTCGAGCGCGTGGGGTTCTCCCTGACGAGCGAATGGAGCGGCGGCGAGTCGTGGGCCGCAGGGGGCAGCTATCTCACGCTCACGATGTCTCCGAACCTGTCGAGCTCCGCGCACGACCGTCGACGCGCCGGCCTCAACCATCTGGCATTCCAGGGCGGTGATCGCACCGCGGTGGATGCGCTGATGGCCGAGGCCGAGCGCCACGGCTGGCGACCACTGTATGCGGAGCGCTACCCGCACGCCGGCGGCGACCAGCACTACGCGGGCTGGTTCGAGAACGCCTCCGGCTTCAAGATCGAAGTGGTCGCGGATCCGTCGTAGCCGAGCCGGCCTGCTGCCGTGCCGGACCCCTAGGCGCCGTAGTCGGGCAGCTCCTGCAGCGTCCAGGTGTTCCCGTCGGGATCGTCGAACGACACGAACCGTCCCCAGTCGAGGTCCTGGACGCCACGGGCCTCGACGCCGAGCCCCTGCAGGTGCGCGAGCGCCTCGTCGGCATCGGGGACGACGACCTGGATCGAGTTCTGCTGTCCCGGCTCGAGCTCGATGCCCAGCCCGGTGCCGAACGCGATCGAGCAGGCGGACCCCGGCGGCGTCATCTGCACGAAGCGCAGCCCATCGACGGGCGTCTGGTCGTGATCGGGGGTGAATCCGATCCTCTCGTAGAACTCCTTGGACCGGTCCACATCGGTGACCGGCACGAAGATGAGTTCGATCTTCCAGTCCATCACGCACTCCTCCTGTCGGGCTCCGTCGCCCGTCGGCACCCACGGTACGCGGGGCCACCGACACCGCAGAGACACCGACACTGCACAGTCGCCGATCGTGCATGGACGCCGAGACCGCAAGGACACCGAGACGCGGTGTGGAGCCGCCGCGAGCCTCGGCGTCAGATCCACCCCTTGTCGAGCGCGATGCGCACCGCCTGCGCACGATTGGCCGCACCGGTCTTGCCGATGGCAGCGGACAGGTGGTTGCGCACGGTGCCGGCCGACAGGAACACCTCGGCGGCGATGGCGGCCGCCGAGCGTCCGTCGGCGGCGAGTCGCAGCACCTGGCGTTCCCGGTCGCTCAGCGGATTCGCTCCGTCGAACAGGCCGTCGGCGGCGAGCTGCGGATCCAGCACCCGCAAACCCGAATGCACGCGGCGGACGGCGTCGGCGAGCGTCTCGGCGGGAGTGTCCTTCACGATGAATCCGCTCGCCCCGGAGTCCAACGCGGAGCGCAGATAGCCCGGGCGTGCGAAGGTGGTCACCACGAGGACGCGCGTCCTCGTGCTCACCTGTCTGATCCGCCGCGTCGCCTCCACACCGTCCATGCCCGGCATCTGGATGTCCATCAGGCACACGTCGGGGTGCAGCTCCTCAGCGAGCCGCACGGCCTCCGCGCCGTCCGAGGCCATGCCGACCACGGTCAGGTCGGGCTCGAGGTCGAGCAGCGCACCGAGCGCACCACGCACGAGCGCCTGATCGTCGGCGATCAGCAATCGGATGGACCCATCGTCAGGCGCCGTCACCATGTCACCTCCACGCGGGTTCCGTCCTTCTCGGTCGAGCCGAGGGCGAACGCCGCCCCCGCAGCCGCCGCGCGCTCCCGCATGCCGCGGATGCCGTTGCCCTCTGCGGTGGCGATACCCGCGCCGATGCCCACTCCGTCGTCCTCCACGGCGAGCCGTCCCGGCCACAGGATGACCCGCACGGTGCGGGCACCCGAATGCCGCAGGACGTTGGTCGTCGCCTCGCGGAGGATCCAGCTCGCCGTGATGGCCTGCACCGGCGACAGCGCCTCCGGCTCCCCCTCGACCCGCAGCTCGATGTCCGCCGCGCGGAGCGAATCCCGCGAGGAAGCGAGCTGCTCGATGAGGGTGGTCGCCCGCGCGCCCGCGACCGTCGAGCGCACTCCGGCGATCGCCTCGGCCGTCAACCGCTCGATGTCTGCGAGCTCGGCCCTGGCGCGTTCCGGGTCGGAGTCCATGAGCCTCCGTACCAGCTGCGCTTTGAGACCCACCACCGTCAGCGAATGCCCGATCAGATCGTGCACATCGCGGGCCACGGCTTCGCGTCCCTCGCTGGTCGCGAGCTCCAGACCGAGCCGCTCCGCCTCGGCCGAACGCAGGATGAGCCACGTCGACACCGTGTTGACCACACCGAGCAGCGCGACGATCGCGAGCACCGACAGGTAGCTCAGCCCGCCCGGGAGCAGGAACACGCAGAGCGCCGTCACGGCGACCGCCGCGATGGTCGTGATCCAGTGCCATACGCGCGTCAGGCCGTAGGACGCGAACGACATGATGAAAGGCAGGAAGCTGAGCGCCGATCCGCCTTCGGCCGGCACCGAGACCAATGCGCAGACGATGAGCGCGGCGAACGTGGCCCACTGCCGCTTCGAGGGAGTGCGCCCCAGCCCGCCACCCCCGCGCATGCCGTGCATGAACCCGGTGACGTACAGCACGACGAACGTCACCAGAGCGACCCATCCCCCGACCACCCAGGCGAGGGGCGCCTCGGAACCGAGCAGGGCGATCACGGGGTAGACGAGGAACACCAGCCAGACCACCGCCATCAGCCAGCCGAACCGCGCCCACGGGTCCTTTCCCGTGGCGCGGCTCGTCGTGCGCTTCTCGTGCGGGGTCATCCGTCCAACCTAGTGTCGCCGCGTGCCACTACTGCCGCGCCCGCGAGCGCTTCATTCCCATCGCGACGAGGAGCGCGAAGAGGACGAGCCAGACGGCCACGTTGAGGAACAGCATCCACAGCGGATCGGTCTGCCCCGTCGTGAGCACCCCGTCGGTGAGGGGCCAGCGGCTCAGCGCCACGAAGCCGTACAGCGGGGTGAACCGGGCGATGTCGAGCATCACGCCGTCGAGAGGCATGAACACGTTGCCGAAGAACGCGAAGAACGTCATCGAGATGGAAGCGAGCGCCGCGGCCGAGTCCGAGCTGAAGAACAGTCCGACGCCGAGGCCGAACAGCCCGTACATGAGACCGATCCCGAGGATGATGCCCGCCGTCGCGACCCACCGCCAGGCGTCCTCGGCCTGAGCACCGGTCATCATCCCTGCCACGAACACCGCGACCAGGGCGAGCGCGGCGAAGGACACGGCAGTGAGCAGTTTGGTCAGCGCATACCCCGCGGTGGTGAGCGGGGTCATCGCGAGCTGCCGTCCCCACCCCTGCTTCGCCTCGGTCGCCGCGAGGGAGGTGAGCGAGCTCATCGCGACAGCGGTGCCGTACGCGGCCATCGAGGTCATGACGTAGAACGAGACGTTCCCGTGGCCGGCAGAGAGCGAGCCGTATCCCATCCCGGCACCGAACAGCAGGTACATCGCGACGGGCATCGCCAGGGTGAACGCGAGAGTGTAGGGGTTGCGCAGCTGGCGGACGCCTTCGATGCGCAGCATGGTGGGTGAGACGAGCATGTCAGTTCTCCGTCAGAGCCGTGAAGGCGGTTTCGAGGGTGGGGGCGGCGATCTCGAGGTCGTGCGCGCCGCCGGCGAGGAGGATCCGCGCTGCCGCATCGGAGTCCGTCGCGCGCAGGCTGAGACGATCACCGTCCACACGCACAGCCGCGATCCCCTCCGTCGACGTCAGCGTCGCGACGAGCGCGGTCGGGTCGTCGTCGACCGTGGCGGACACCGTCCGCTCCCCGAGGCTGGCGCGCAGCAGCGCGGTGGGGGCGTCGGCGACGACCGTTCCGCGATGCATCACGACGGTCCGCCGAGCGAACTGCTCCGCCTCTTCGAGGTAGTGGGTGGCGAAGACGATCGTGCGGCCGGCGTCGGCATCCGCACGCATCACGTCCCAGAAGTGGCGGCGGGCCGTGACGTCCATCCCCGCCGTCGGCTCGTCGAGCACCAGGATGTCGGGGTCGGGGATCATCGCGAGCGCGAACTTCACGCGCTGCTGCTCGCCACCCGAGCACTTCGACACCCTTCGGCGGGCGAGAGCGGTGAGGTCGGCGCGCGCCATGACCTCGTCGACCCTCCCCCGCGCCTCGTCTCCGTAGAGGGAGGCGATGAGGCGCACGGTCTCCCCGACGGTGAGGTCGCCCAGCAATCCGCCCGTCTGCAGCACGGCGCCGATCGCACCGCTGGAGGTCGCACGATCCGGAGTCACCCCGAGCACGCGGACGGTGCCGCTGCTCGGTTCGGTGAGGCCCAGCAGCATGTCGAGCGTGGTCGTCTTGCCTGCCCCGTTCGGTCCCAGCAGTGCCACGACCTCGCCCCGCCGGATGGACAGGTCGACCCCGTCCACGGCCTGCACACGGCGCTCCCCTGCGCCGAAGTGTCGTCTCACGGCGCTGAGCTCCAGCACCACGGGGTCATCGATCGGGGCAGCGGAAGCCGGTCGCGCGATGACCCGCGTCGCCGATCCGTCCCTAGAGGTGTCGTCCATGCCTCCAGCCTCGTCCGATGCCGACGAGGAGTCCGGAGGGCGGTGTCATCTCCTCGACGTGACACGTGTCATGTCGAGACCCTCGGCTCATCGTGCCGGGAGCAGCGCCCCCTCGAGGAATTCGGAGAGCTCTGCCGTGTCGTCCAGCGGCAAGATCGCCGCCACGTACTGGTCGGGGCGCACCACGACCACCACACCGTCGCGCGAAAGCTCACGCGCTGCGAAGATGTCGGTCTCCGTCCACTTGCTGGGGCCCGCCGCGTAGACCTTCTCCCAGTCGGTGAGTCCGAGCGGGCCGGTCTTCGGCTGGAACAGCTCGGGTGCCGAGGTGACCTCGACCTCCTCGAAGGGCTGCTGGTAGACGGCCTTGACGTCGAAGATCGCATCCACGTCGGCATCCGTCGGAGTGAAGCGCGCGAACAGCGGAGCGGCCTGCTCCGCCCAGGCGGCGAGCGCCTCGCCGGTGCGGTCGCCGAACGCGTACACGCGCCAGCGCCCGTCGGCCTTCGCGTGGTGTCCGAGGTGCACCACATTGCCGTCGCCGACGCGCACGACCTCGGCCGACTTGAACCGCTTGCCCAGCGGGTAGCCGGGCGCCAGCGCCTGGTGCGCGGCGGTCCCCGTGATCATCGAGGAGGTGTACTGCGTCATGAACCCGGACGGGAACTCGGCCGTTGCGAGGTAGTACGTGGCCAGTTCGTTGGGGTCGGAGATCTCCTCGGGCTTGCGGGCCATCAGGCTCGACCATTCGCGGTCGAAGTCGATCAGCTGCTGGGCGACGGGGCGTCGTTCGGCGCCGTACGTGGCCAGGAGCGCCTCGGGAGCGCGGCCCGTGAGCACAGACCCGAGCTTCCATCCGAGGTTGAAGCCGTCCTGCATGGAGACGTTCATGCCCTGCCCGGCCTTGGCGCTGTGCGTGTGGCAGGCGTCGCCGGTGAGGAACACGCGGGGTGTGCGTCCGGAGCCGTCGATGACGTCGTCGAAGCCGTCGGTCACGCGGTGGCCGACCTCGTACACGCTGTGCCAGGCCACTTCGCGCACGTCGAGCGTGTACGGGTGCAGGATCGCGTTGGCGCGACGGATGATCTCCTCGATGGGCGTCTGGCGCACCCGGTGGTCGTCGTCCTCCGCGACCTCGCCGAGGTCGATGTACATGCGCGAGAGGTATCCACCCTCGCGCGGGATGTGCAGGATGTTGCCCGCCTCCGAGTTGATGGCGCACTTGGTGCGCCAGTCCGGGAAGTCGGTGTTCACGAGCACGTCCATCACACCCCAGGCATGCGCGGCGGAGGCGCCGACATGCGTGCGGCCGATGGCCTGTCGTACACCGCTGCGTGCGCCGTCGCACCCGGCGACGAACTTCGCGTGGATCGTGCGTTCTTCACCCGCGCGCTCACCGGCGACGTAGCGGATCCCCACCTCGACCGGGTACTCCCCCTCGTCGTGGACCGTGAGCCCGGTGAACTCGATCCCGTAGTCGGGCACGATCCGCCCCGGGCCGTTGGCCGCGGCTTCGGCGAAGTAGTCGAGCACGCGCGCCTGGTTCACGATGAGGTGCGGGAACTCGCAGATGTCGTAGGCGTAGTCGGCCGTCCGGGAGGTGCGGACGATCTCGTCGCGCTTGTCGGGGTTCGGGCCCCAGAAGTTCATCCAGCCGATGTTGTAGGCCTCGGCGATGATGCGCTCGGCGAACCCGAACGCCTGGAACGTCTCGACGCTGCGCGGCTGGATGCCGTCGGCCTGGCCGAGCGGGAGGCGGCCGTCGCGCTTCTCGATGATGCGGGTGGAGATCTCGGGGTACTGCGCCATCTGGGCGGCCAGCAGCATTCCTGCAGGCCCCGATCCGACGATGAGCACGTCGATCTTGTCAGGGAGGTCGGTGGGGCGGGCTGCGCCGATGCCGGCGGCGTCCTGCACACGCGGGTCAGCGGACACATAGCCGTGGTGGTGGAACTGCATCGTCGTCGATTCCTTCCGGACGTCTTCGTCGGGTCAAGCGCGTCGGGCCATACGCTTCGGGTCGTGTGTGAGGAGCTCTTGCGCGAAGAACAGGCGTGTTCTATATTCGAACAGAGAGTTCTACTATTGAACACAGCCTAAACCGCGCCGTCCGTCATCGCAAGGGAGTGCCCCCATGCCCGGCAGCACCACCTCTCCCGCTTCGCAGACTCTGAGCCGCGGCATCCGGATCCTCGAGGTGCTGGCCGATGCCCGCACGCCCCTGACGATCGACGAGCTCGCGTCCCGCCTCGGCGTGCACCGCTCGATCGCCTATCGACTGCTGCGCACGCTGGAGGATCACGGGCTGGTCACGCGCGATGCCGCAGGGGCCGTGAGCCTCGGCGCCCGGATGGCCGCACTCGCCGCCGGGGTCGCGCATGACCTCCAGGCCGAGGCGCTCCCCGAGCTCACGGCCATCGCCAACGAGCTCGGCATGACCTGCTTCCTCGGCGTGCTGGACGGCGAGGAGTGCATCACCCTCGCGAGCGTCGAGCCCCGACATGCAGTCGCAAGCGTCGCCCAGCGCCCTGGCGCCCGTCACCCGGTCACGGTCGGCGCACCCGGCAAGGCCATCCTGTCGCTGCTCCCCGAGGATGAATGGCCGGACGTCGTGCCGCCGACCCTCGCCGGCGATGTGGAGTCGACCCGCATCCGCGGCTATGCGACGAGCCACGACGAGGTCATCCCCACGGTGCAGGCCGTCGCCGTCCCCCTCGCCCTGCGCGGACAGCGCCCCGCCGCGATCGCCGTGGTGCACGTGTCTACAGACCTCGACGACGCCGAGATCGCCGCACGGCTCCAGCGTGCAGCATGGGAAATCCGCGACGCTCTCGACGGCTGACGTCCGGCTCCGCCGAGACCGCGCACAGACGAACACTCCCGCCGCGCTTCCGGTCGGTCGCCGTAGGGCAGATGACAGGGAGCGCGACGGGAGCAGGTCGACGAGCGGCGCGGCTCAGGCCTTCGCGAGTCCGTAGATCGGGCTGACGGACTGCTCCTCCTCGTGATCCGGTCCGAGCGGGATGCCCGAGCGGTCGCGCAGCAGCAGGGTCGCGACGAGGCCCAGCACGGTCATGCCGGCCAGGTACCAGGTGACGGCGCCCGTCGAGCCGGTCGCCTTCACGATGGCCGTCGCGATCGTCGGGGCGAACGCGCCGCCGGCGATGGCACCGATCGCGTACGAGATCGAGACACCGGAGAAGCGGATGCTCGCGGGGAACAGCTCGGCGTACAGCGCCGCCTGCGGGCCGTAGGTGAATCCGAGGCCGATCGTGAGGATCGCGAGTCCGGTGAACAGCAGCCCGATCTCACCGGTGTTGACCAGCGGGAACAGCGTGAACACACCCACCAGCTGCAGCACCCAGCCGACGATGTACGTGGTGCGGCGGCCGATGCGGTCGGAGAGCCACCCCGCGAGGAGGGTGGTGAGCAGCCAGGTGACCGCAGACCCGGCGACAGCCCAGAGCACGGGGCCGCGCTCGAGGCCGATGGGACCTGTGGGGTCCGTGGCGTACCCCTGGATGTAGCCACCGGTGGTCATGTAGCCGACCGCGTTGTTGCCGGCGAAGACGAACGCGGCGACGATCACGAGCAGCAGGTGCTTGCGGAACAGCTGCGCGATCGGCATCCTGGCCTTCTCCTTGCGGGCCGCGAGCTCGGTGAACACGGGGCTCTCCTCGACCTTGCGACGCACGTAGTAGCCGACGAGGATCAGCACGACGCTCAGCAGGAACGGCACGCGCCAGCCCCACGCGAGGAACTGGTCGCCGGGGGCGATCACCGTCATGAGCGCCATCACACCGGAGGCGAGCAGGAGGCCGAGGGGCACGCCGATCTGCGGGGACGCTCCGAAGATGCCGCGCTTCTTGCGGGGAGCATGCTCGACGGCCATCAGCACCGCGCCGCCCCACTCGCCGCCCGCCGAGATGCCCTGCACGATGCGCAGCAGCACCAGCAGGATCGGCGCCATCAGCCCGATGGTCTCGTAGGTGGGGAGGATGCCGATGAGGGCTGTGGCCGCGCCCATCAGGATCAGCGTCCACATCAGCACGGTCTTGCGTCCGAGCTTGTCACCGTAGTGACCGGCGAGGAACGCACCGAGGGGGCGGAACAGGAAGCTGACGCCGACCGTGGCGAAGCCGATCAGGGCGCTGTTCTCGCCGAGCGGGGCGAAGAAGAGCTGCCCGAAGACGAGACCGACGGCCGTGGCGTAGATGAAGAAGTCGTACCACTCGACAGTGGTTCCGACGACGGTGGCGAACACGACACGGCGCCGATCAGCCGCTGTCGCGATGGTTCCGGTGGGCGTGAACCCAGCCTGTGACTGCCCGCTCATGGGGTGTCTCCTTTGGTTGTGACCGCATTGTCACGGCGCGCGGCGGACGTGAATCCGAAGTGCTTGCCGAGGGGTGAACCGATAATATATGATTTCGAATACGACGCACAAGGCGTCGCGCAGGACACTGACAGCGCGAGGAGGCGCCCCGTGACGGAACCCATCGACCGCCCCGGCAAGATCATCGCGATCCACCTGAGCTACGCCTCCCGAGCGGATCAGCGCGGCCGGCGCCCCGCCGCCCCCTCCTACTTCTTCAAGCCGGCCAGCTCCGTCGGCGTCTCCGGCGGCACCGTCGAGCGGCCGGCCGGTACCGAGCTGCTCGCGTTCGAGGGAGAGATCGCGCTCGTGATCGGCTCGGCCGCGCGCCGCGTCTCCCTCGATGACGCCTGGTCCCACGTGGGCTGGGTGACCGCCTCGAACGACCTCGGCCTGTACGACCTGCGCGCCAACGACAAGGGCTCGAACGTCCGCTCCAAAGGCGGCGACGGCTACACCCCGATCGGCCCCGAGCTGATCGATGCCCGCACCGTCGACCCCACGGCGCTGCGCGTGCGCACCTGGGTCAACGGCGAACTCCGCCAGGACGACACCACGGCAGGACTGATCTTCCCGCTCGCCCAACTCGTCGCCGACCTCTCCCAGCACTTCACGCTCGAACCCGGCGATGTGATCCTCACCGGCACCCCCGCCGGCTCATCCGTCATCGTCCCCGGCGACGTCGTCGAGGTCGAGGTGGACGCACCGGATGAACCGGGAGCCCCGAGCTCGGGACGCCTCGTCACCACCGTGACCCAGGGCGAGACTCCGTTCGACGGAGAGATCGGCTCGCTCCCCGCCGTGGACGACCTGCAGCGCACCGAGGCATGGGGCTCGCGGGCGGAAGCAGGACTGCCTCCCGTCGAGAAGGCTCCCGGCCTCTCCCCCGAACTGCGCGCACAGTTGCGGGAGGCGCCGACGGCCGGGCTCTCGGCGCAGCTCCGCAAGCGCGGACACCACTCCTGCTTCATCGACGGAGTCTCGGTCAACATCCCGGGACAGAAGATCGTCGGCACCGCGAAGACGCTGCGCTTCGTCCCGTTCCGCGAAGACCTCTTCGCCTCGCACGGCGGCGGCTACAACGCCCAGAAGCGGGCGTTCGACGCGGTGGAGGACGGCGAGGTCATCGTGATCGAAGCTCGCGGCGATGCCACGACGGGCACGCTCGGCGACATCCTGGCCCTGCGCGCCAAGGTGCGCGGCGCAGCGGGAGTCGTCACCGACGGCGGCGTCCGCGATTACGACGCGGTGGCCGAGATCGGCCTTCCCGTGTTCTCGCAGGGCGCGCACCCGTCGGTGCTCGGTCGCAAGCACGTGCCGTGGGACGTGGACGTCACGATCTCCTGCGGCGGCGCGACCGTGCAGCCCGGCGACATCATCGTCGGCGACAGCGACGGCGTGATCGTGATCCCACCGGCCCTGGCCGCCGAGGTCGCGGCGAGCGCCGTCGCGCAGGAGATCGAAGACGCCTGGATCGCCGAGCAGGTCGCCGCAGGACACCCGGTCGACGGCCTCTTCCCCTTGAACGCCGAGTGGCGGGCACGCTACGAGAAGGCCGTGTCCGACGGGAGCACACGATGACCACGACGGCCGCGAGCAAGTCCGAGGTCGCGTACGAGTGGCTGCGCTCCCGCATCACGGGACACATGTTCAGCCCCGGGTACCGGCTGGTGCTGGGATCCATCGCCGACGATCTCCAGATGAGCGTCGTCCCCGTGCGCGAGGCGATCCGCCGTCTCGAGGCCGAAGGGCTCGTGACGTTCGAGCGCAACGTCGGCGCGCGGGTGACCCTCGTGGATGAGAGCGAGTACGCGCACACGATGCAGACGCTCGGCCTCGTCGAGGGCTGCGCCACCGCCCTGTCCGCTCCCCTGCTCGACGACCAGGCCCTCGAGGAGGCCGCCCGGATCAACGACCGGATGGCGCAGATGCTCGACCACCTCGACGCGCACGCCTTCACCGAGCTCAACCGCCAGTTCCATTCGGTGCTGTTCGAGCCGTGCCCCAACCCGCACCTGCTCGATCTCGTGCACCGCGGCTGGTCGCGACTCTCCGGCATCCGCGAGACGACCTTCGCCTCGATTCCAGGGCGCGCTCAGCACTCGGTCGAGGAGCACACCGAGATCCTCGACCTCATCCGAGCAGGCGCCGATCCGCTCGAGATCGAACTCGCCGCCCGCAACCACCGCTGGCGCACCATGGACGCGTTCCTCGACGCCCTGCACACCCGTTCCGCCCAGACGACCTCAGCTCAGACGACTTCAGCTCAGACGACTTCCGCACAGACGACCGGAGAAACCTCATGACCGATTCGCGCATCCCCGCCGACCTCCCCGACCACATCCAGCACTACATCGACGGCGCCTTCGTGGATTCCGTCGACGGCGACACGTTCGACGTGCTCGACCCGGTGACGAACAAGACCTACACGACGGCCGCTGCCGGCAAGAAGGCCGACATCGAGCTCGCGGTGGCCGCAGCCAAGCGCGCCTTCGACGAAGGTCCCTGGCCGCGCATGCTGCCGCGCGAGCGCTCCCGGGTGCTGCACAAGATCGCCGACATCGTGGAGTCGCGCGACGCCCGGCTCGCCGAGCTGGAGTCGTACGACTCCGGCCTGCCGATCACGCAGGCGTTGGGGCAGGCCCGCCGCGCCGCCGAGAACTTCCGCTTCTTCGCCGACCTGATCGTCGCGCAGTCCGACGACGCCTTCAAGGTGCCGGGCAAGCAGATGAACTACGTCAACCGCAAGCCCATCGGCGTGGCCGGACTCATCACACCCTGGAACACGCCGTTCATGCTCGAGTCCTGGAAGCTCGGTCCCGCCCTCGCCACCGGCAACACGGTCGTGCTGAAGCCGGCCGAGTTCACGCCGCTGTCGGCATCCCTGTGGGCGGGCATCTTCGAGGAGGCCGGCCTCCCCCAGGGTGTGTTCAACCTCGTGAACGGCCTCGGCGAAGACGCGGGCGACGCCCTGGTGAAGCACCCCGACGTGCCGCTCATCTCGTTCACCGGCGAGAGCCGTACGGGACAGATCATCTTCGGCAACGCGGCACCCTTCCTCAAGGGGCTCTCGATGGAGCTCGGTGGCAAGTCGCCCGCCGTGGTCTTCGCCGATGCCGACCTGGAGGCCGCCGTCGACGCGACCATCTTCGGAGTCTTCTCCCTGAACGGCGAGCGCTGCACGGCAGGTTCGCGCATCCTCGTCGAGCGGTCGATCTACGAGGAGTTCGTGGAGCGCTACGCGGCGCAGGCGAAGCGCGTCAAGGTCGGCTACCCGCACGACCCCGCCACGGAGGTCGGAGCGCTGGTTCACCCCGAGCACTACGACAAGGTGATGAGCTACGTCGAGATCGGCAAGGGCGAGGGCCGCCTGGTCGCCGGCGGTGGCCGTCCGGAGGGCTTCGAGGAAGGGAACTTCGTCGCACCGACCGTGTTCGCCGATGTCTCCCCCGATGCCCGCATCTTCCAGGAGGAGATCTTCGGTCCAGTCGTCGCGATCACGCCCTTCGACTCCGACGCCGAGGCGCTGTCGCTCGCGAACAACACGAAGTACGGTCTGGCCGCCTACATCTGGACCAACGACCTCAAGCGTGCGCACAACTTCGCGCAGTCGGTCGAGGCCGGCATGGTGTGGCTGAACAGCAACAACGTGCGGGACCTCCGCACCCCGTTCGGCGGTGTGAAGGCATCGGGCCTCGGCCACGAGGGCGGCTATCGCTCCATCGACTTCTACACCGACCAGCAGAGCGTGCACATCACGCTCGCTGAGCACTCGCACAACCCGACCTTCGGCAAGAACTGACCACAACCCCTCCGCTCCGGTCGCGATATGACAGGCTTCTCGCCCGAATCCCCTGGAATATCGCGACCGGAACCGTAAGCAAGGACGCTGACATGACACACCGCGACGACATGACCCTGACCTCCTCGGGCTTCTACGTCTCCCAGGAGGCGCCGATCCGCTCGGACAACCCCATCGCGACGCCGCAGAGCTCGCCTCCGGACATCCTGCGCTGCGCCTACATGGAGCTCGTGGTCACCGACCTCGCCGCGTCGCGCCAGTTCTACGTCGACGTCCTGGGTCTGTACGTGACCGCGGAGGACGACGAGGCGATCTACCTGCGCTCGACCGAGGAGTTCATCCACCACAACCTCGTCTTGCGAAAGGGGCCGATCGCCGCCGTCGCCGCGTTCTCGTACCGCGTCCGCACGCCGGAGGACCTCGACCGCGCCGTCGAGTTCTACACCGAGCTGGGCTGCGACGTGCGCCGCAAGGAGGGCGGCTTCGTGAAGGGCATCGGAGACTCGGTGCGTGTGGTCGACCCCCTCGGCTTCCCGTACGAGTTCTTCTACGCCACCGAGCACGTCGAGCGGATGTCGTGGCGGTACGACCTGCACATCCCCGGCGAGCTGGTGCGGCTCGACCACTTCAACCAGGTCACCCCCGATGTGCCGCGCGCCGTCGGCTTCATGCAGGACCTCGGCTTCCGCGTCACGGAGGATATCCAGGACGAGGAGGGCACGGTCTACGCCGCCTGGATGCGCCGCAAGCCCACCGTGCACGACACGGCCATGACCGGCGGCGACGGACCGCGCATGCACCACGTGTGCTTCGCGACGCACGAGAAGCACAACATCCTCGCGATCTGCGACAAGCTCGGAGCTCTGCGCCGTTCCGACTCGATCGAGCGCGGTCCCGGCCGTCACGGCGTGAGCAACGCGTTCTACCTCTACCTGCGCGACCCCGACGGGCACCGCGTCGAGGTGTACACGCAGGACTACTACACCGGCGACCCCGACAACCCGGTCATCACCTGGGACGTGCACGACAACCAGCGCCGCGACTGGTGGGGCAACCCCGTCGTCCCGTCCTGGTACACGGATGCGTCTCTGGTGCTCGACCTCGACGGCAACCCGCAGCCCGTGGTCGCCCGCACCGACTCCAGCGAGATGGCAGTGACCATCGGTGCCGACGGCTTCTCCTACACGCGAGCGGAAGACGACAAGGACATGCCCGAGTACAAGCAGGGCGAGTACAAGCTCGGCCACCAGCTCTAGGAGGATCCGATGCTGCCAGAGGAGACGGTCGCCGCGATCGCCGCAGAACTCGCCGATGCCGACCGCGCGCATAGCGTGATCCCGCGCATCACGGCGCGGTACCCCGAAGCCACGGTCGAGGATTCCTACGCGATCCAGGGCGTCTGGAGGGACTCGCAGATCGCTGCGGGACGTCGACTCGTGGGGCGCAAGATCGGCCTGACCTCCAGAGCCATGCAGCAGGCGACGGGGATCACCGAACCGGACTACGGCGTCATGTTCGACGACACCGTGTACGAGTCCGGCGCCGAGATCCCCGTCGACCACTTCTCGAACGTGCGCATCGAGGTCGAGCTGGCCTTCGTGCTGAAGACGCCGCTCGAGGGGCCGGACTGCACTCTCGAGGACGCTCTCGCGGCGATCGACTACGCGGTGCCGGCGCTCGAGGTGCTGAACTCGCACATCGAGCTCGAGGGCCGGACGATCGTCGACACCATCAGCGACAACGCCGCCTACGGGGCGATGGTGCTCGGCACGGTGCACAAGCGTCCGGACGAGATCGATCTGCGCTGGGTGCCCGGCGTGCTCTCCCGCAACGGAGAGATCGAGGAGACCGGTGTCGCCGCCGGGGTGCTCGGGCATCCGGCCACCGGAGTGGCATGGCTCGCGAACAAGTTCCACCAGCACGGCGCGCGTCTCGAAGCGGGCGAGATCATCCTGGCAGGATCGTTCACGCGCCCGATGTGGGTGTCGCGCGGCGACGAGGTGCTGTGCGATTACGGACCGATGGGAACAATCGCATGCCGCTTCGTCTAGCTCCGTCCTTCCGCGAGCAGTTGGCCGACTCCGACCGATCGCTCGTGGGGATGTGGGTCTGCTCCGGCAGCCCGCTGCTCGCCGAGGTCGCCGCGGGGTCGGGGCTCGACTGGCTGCTGATCGACATGGAGCACTCGGCGAGCACGCTGGAGTCCGTGCTGGTACAGCTTCAGGCGGTCGCCGCCTACCCGATCGCTCCCCTCGTGCGGGTGCCGTCGAATGACACCGTCGCGATCAAGCAGGTCCTCGACCTCGGGGCGCAGAACCTCATCGTCCCGATGGTGTCCTCCGCTGAAGAGGCACGCACCGCCGTCGCCGCGACCCGGTACCCGCCGGAGGGCGTGCGCGGAGTGGGCAGCGCTCTGGCCCGCAGCGCCCGCTGGAATCGCGTCGACCGGTATCTGCAGGAATCCGCGCAGCACGTGTCGTTGACGGTGCAGATCGAGACGGCTGCGGGCGTCGAAGCCGCCGCCGACATCGCCGCGGTCGACGGGGTGGACGCGGTGTTCGTCGGTCCCTCCGACCTCTCCGCGTCGATGGGATTGCTCGGCCAGCAGACCCACCCCGAGGTCACGGCCGCTGTCGAGAGGGTCTTCACCGCCGTCAAGGCTGCGGGCAAGGCCGTGGGTGTGAACGCCTTCGACCCCACGGCCGCCGATGCCTATCTCGCGGCGGGCGCCGACTTCGTGGCGGTCGGAGCCGACGTGGCGCTGCTCGCCCGAGCCTCGGAGGCCCTGGCCGCCCGCTTCATCGCCGTGGATGCCGCCGACCGCGCCAGCTACTGACCGTTCGACTCGCGCGAATCGTCGTATCCAGGTCCTGGATGCACCCCTTTGCGCGATTCGAAGGGCTCCAGGCCGTGGCAGGATAGCCCGGTGCACAGAGGCGAGGTCGTGAGGTGATCCGCGGGCTCGCCGCGATGCAGGACCGCAACTTCCGCTGGTTCTTCCTGGCGCGCGCCATCACGATGATCGCCGGCTCGATGTCGTCGATCGCGCTCGCGTTCGCGGTCCTCGAGATCGACAACGACGCCAGGTCGCTGTCGTTCGTGCTCGCCGCCTTCACCATCAGCAACATCGTGTTCGTGCTGTTCGGTGGAGTGATCGCCGACCGTCTCCCCCGTGCGCTGATCATCCAGGCCTGCTACGTGGTCGACATCCTCTCGATCGGCACGATCGCGGCTCTGTTGTTCACCGGCACCGCCACGATCCCCCTGCTCATCGTGCTGTCGATCGTGAACGGCGCCTCCACGGCGTTCGTGCTGCCCGCGATGCAGGGCATCATCCCGCAGCTGACGACGCCGGAGCACCTGCAGCAGGCGAACGCGATGCTGTCCTTCGTGCGGTCCGCCGTGACCATCGGCGGCCCGATCATCGCGGGCGTCCTGGTGGCGACGGCGGGGCCGGCGTGGGCGATGGTGGTGCAGGCCGCCGGCTGGGTGATCGCGATCCCGGTGCTGGCGCTCGTGAAGCTCCCGCCGCCATCGCACGCGGGCGGCACCACGATGTTCCACGACCTCCGCATCGGCTGGCGGGAGTTCTGGAGCCGGTCGTGGCTGTGGACGATCGTGCTGGCGTTCATGATCATGAACGCCATCCATGTGGGCGCGTGGGGCGTCGTCGGTCCGTACATCGCCAAGAACAACGACCTGCTGGGCATCACCGGCTGGGGATGGGTGGTCAGCGCCGAAGGCGTCGGGGTGCTGCTGATGACCCTGCTGCTGATGTGGTTCCCGCTGCGACGACCGCTGCGCTACGGGATGATCGGCATGGCCGCGTTCGCGATCCCCGTCACGATGCTGGGCGTCCACCCCGCCGTGGTCCTGCTCGCCATGGCCGCCTTCATCGCGGGTGCCGGCGCCGAGGTGTTCAGCACCGGCTGGAACCTCGCGATGATGGAGAACATCCCCGGCGAGAAGCTCTCCCGGGTGTCGAGCTACGACATGCTCGGGAGCTTCGTCGTGATGCCGATCGGAACCCTGGTCTACGGCTGGCTGATCACGCACGCAGATCCGGCGACCGTTCTGATCACGTCCGGGGTCGTCTACGCGGGTGTCGCGCTCGTCACGCTCGCGGTGCCGAGCGTGTGGCGGATGGGCAGGCCGCAATCCGCGACGCTCCCCGTATGAGCGAGCGGATTCATAGCATCGACCGCGAGACTGTGGGCATGACCTTCGCCGCGCTCCAGCCCCTCGCCGATCGTGCCGCTCTCTTCGTCGCACTCCGTCAGGACGCCCTGTCCGCCGCTGCCGACGCCCTCGGCGAGCACCGCTGGGACGCCGACCTGGCCGCCGGCACGATCACCTTCACGTCCGACGCGGATCCGTCTCGCCAGCTGGTCGCCCGCGCCCACCTGATCGCGACGATCGCGCCGGGCCCCCGCTCTCTCCTCTGGGCCTGGGCGCATCCGAGCGGCGACCCGCAGGGCGTCGCGGGTCAGCTGCACGCCTATGGCAGCGAGCACGGGATCACAGAACTGACGACGGCGGAGGTGCCGTTCCCCGACGGCGTGTCCGGCGACGACGCGTGGATCGCTCAGGCTGCGCACACGATCGGCGGTGTCGCCGTCGAGCTCACTGGCCGCTCCCCGTACTACTCCGCCCCGGTCGGCAACGGAACCCGCGCCGTGTTCCTCCTCGATGCCCCGCTCGCACCGCTCACGGTCGCGGATGCGGTCATCGCACTGCCCCGTGTCCTCTCCGCCACGGCACTCCCCGACGCGCGCACGGCGGTCTGGGACCTCGCGCGTCTCGCGGGGTGGACCCTCACCTGGACGGACGAGGCGTTCTCCGGGGCGACGGTGTCGGATGCCACGGGAACCGCGAGCTTCCGCTTCGACGAGCAGGCCCGCATCAGCGGGATCGAGAGCACCCTGCAGACCCAGGGGTGATCGCCTCCTGAGGTGTGGGATTCTGGTCGCATGAAGAACGGAATCGTCCGGTTCGCCGCGCTCTACGTGTTCAACGTCGCGGCCCTGTTGCTGATCGGCCTGCTGCTGCCGGGCGTCTCCGTCGGCCTCAACGCCCTGTGGGCATCGGTCGTCCTGACTCTCGCCGCCCTGTTCGTGAAGCCCCTGCTCGCCGGGGCCTTCCGCAGATCGGCGGCGAAATCGGCGGCCGAGCGCACGAAGACCGGCGAGAAGATCGTGCAGTACGTGCTGGTGTACCTCGTCGAACTCATCATCTGGGTGCTCACGGTCTGGCTGAGCGGTGTGCGCGCTTCCGGGTTCTGGGCATTCGTGCTGCCGCCCCTGGCGCTGCTGTTCGGGTGGATGATCTACGACCAGATCGACGATCGCCTGCGGGCGAAGGCCGGCGAGATCTACGACTCGGTGCAGGCGAGGATGAAGGGCGGGACGAAGACCGCGCCCTCCGCCGCCGCGCCCGTCCCCGAGACCCCCGAGACCCGAGCCGCACGTGACGAGCTCGGAGACGGTCTGACGGCCGAGCAGCGTCGGATGCTCGACGAGCTGGACTGATTCGACCCCGCTCCGCGAAGACGAGAGGCGCCCATCCTCCAGGATGGGCGCTTCTCGTTTCGAGTTCGGTCGTCGTCAGAGCGACCGCTCAGCGGCCTCCACGACGTTCGTCATGAGCAGGGCGACCGTCATGGGGCCGACGCCGCCCGGGTTCGGGGAGATGTACCCCGCGACCTCGGCCACATCCGGTGCGACGTCGCCGAACACGAGGCTCTTGCCGGTGTCGGGGTCGGTCTCGCGCGTCACGCCCACGTCGAGCACGGCGGCTCCGGGCTTGACGTCTTCCGCGCGGATCAGGTGCTTCACCCCGGCGGCGGCGACGATCACGTCGGCTTCACGCAGGTACTTCGGCATGTCGACGGTGCCGGTGTGGGTGAGTGTGACGGTGGCGTTGAGGTCGCGTCGGGTCAGCAGCAGGCCGATGGAGCGACCGATGGTCACCCCGCGTCCGACCACCACGACGTGCTTGCCCTTGAGGTCGTAGTCGTTGCGCAGCAGCAGCTCGATCACACCGCGCGGCGTGCACGGCAGCGGGGTGTGGATCGGGCTGTTGACGTTCAGCACCAGCCGACCGAGGTTGGTCGGGTGCAGGCCGTCCGCGTCCTTCGCCGGGTCGATCCGCTCGAGGATCGCGTCCGTGTCGATGTGCTTCGGCAGGGGCAGCTGCACGATGTAGCCGTGGCAGGCGGGGTCGGCGTTGAGCTCGTCGATCAGGGCCTCGACGTCGGCCTGCGTCGCATCGGCGGGCAGTTCACGCTGGATCGAGTTCATGCCGATCGCCTCGGACTGCCGGTGCTTCATGCCCACGTACAGCTGCGACGCCGGATCGGCACCCACGAGCACCGTCGCGATTCCCGGCGTGATCCCCTTGCTCTTCAGCTCGGCGACACGCTCGGTGAGCTCGGCACGGATCGCCGCAGAGGCCGCCTTCCCATCGAGGATCTTCGCGGTCATGTCTTCTTCCTTCTTTCCCTGTCGTGTCCTGTTCCTGCTCACCTTGCCCCCTCGCCCCACTCGGCCCGTCGAGTGCACCGGTACTCGGCGAGTGCACGGCCGGTTCGCGTGAACGAGCCGTGCACTCGGCGATATCGCGTGCACTCGCGGAGCGAGGAGCGAGAGGTGCTACTGCTGCAGGTCGGGGTAGAGCGGGAAAGCGGCGGCGAGGGCGTCCACGCGCGCGCGGAGGGCCTCGATATCGGCACCGGGGAGCAGCGCGAGCGCGATGATGTCGGCCACCTCTGTGAACTCGGCATCACCGAAGCCGCGGGTCGCGAGCGCGGGCGTACCGATGCGCAGACCCGAGGTCACCATCGGCGGACGCGGGTCGTTCGGCACGGCGTTGCGGTTCACCGTGATGTGGATGTCGTGCAGGAGGTCCTCGGCCTGCTTGCCGTCGATCTCGGCGTCGCGCAGGTCGACGAGCACGAGGTGCACGTCGGTTCCGCCTGAGCGCACGGCGATGCCGGCGTCCTGAACGTCCTGCTGCGACAGACGCTCGGCGATGAGCTTTGCACCGCGGAGCACGCGCTCCTGGCGCTCCTTGAACTCCGGCGTGCCTGCGAGCTTGAAGGCGGTCGCCTTCGCGGCGATCACGTGCATGAGCGGCCCGCCCTGCTGGCCAGGGAACACCGCGGTGTTGATCTTCTTGGCGAGCTCGGCGTCGTTGGTGAGGATGAAGCCGGAGCGCGGTCCGCCGATGGTCTTGTGCACGGTCGAGGAGACCACGTGCGCGTGAGGAACCGGGTTCGGGTGCAGACCTGCGGCGACGAGGCCGGCGAAGTGCGCCATGTCGACCCAGAGCAGCGCCCCGACCTCGTCGGCGATCGCACGGAACGCCGCGAAGTCCATCGTGCGCGGGTAGGCGGACCAGCCGGCGATGATCACCTTGGGCTTGTGCTCGATCGCGAGACGACGCACCTCGTCCATGTCGATCGTCGAGGTCTCAGGGTCGACGCCGTAGGCGACGATGTCGTAGAGACGACCGGAGAAGTTGATCTTCATGCCGTGCGTGAGGTGGCCGCCCTGGTCGAGCGACAGGCCGAGCAGGGTGTCGCCGGGGCGGGCGATCGCGTGCAGCACAGCGGCGTTCGCGGATGCACCTGAGTGCGGCTGGACGTTCGCGAACTCCGCGCCGAACAGGCTCTTGGCGCGGGAGATGGCGAGCTCCTCAGCCACGTCGACCTCTTCGCAGCCGCCGTAATAGCGACGACCGGGGTAGCCCTCTGCGTACTTGTTGGTGAGCACGGAGCCCTGCGACTGCAGCACCGAGACGGGCACGAAGTTCTCCGATGCGATCATCTCGAGGAAGGTCTGCTGACGCTTCAGCTCGCGGTCGAGCACCTGGGCGATCTCGGGATCGACCTCGGAGAGCGGGGCGTTGAAGTAACGGTCGGTCATGACGTGCTCCTTTTGACGACGGATTCGAAAGGGGTGTTCCTATCGGCCCAGGCGCGCGGTCGAATTCCGTGGTCAGTCGCTCCCCGGTGGTAGTCCACCCAGACGCCAGTCGCGACGGTTACGAGCATAGCCGATCAGAGCCGGCGCGCACGTTGCTGATCCGGCCATCGTCGCAGAATCGATTCGATCTCGACCATTCCCCTCGACGACACCGACGGGTAGGTTTTGTTCATGGTCCTTCCTCATCCTCTCCCTCTGGTCCCCGCACCCGTTTCGGCCGTCCCGCGCGAAGGACGGATGCCGATCACCGCGACGACGCGTGTTCTCGGCTCCTCCCCTGCTGCCGACCAGCTGATCGAGGCGGTCGAGCGTCGCAGCGGTATCCGCCTGTCGCTCGCGGACGAGGCGCCCGCCGACATCGAGCTGCTGATCGATGCGACCTCTTCCGCACCCGAGGGGTACACACTCGAGGTCGGCGAGCGGGCTGTCGTCGTGGGTGCCGACGAGGCGGGACTGTTCTACGGCGTGCAGACACTGCTGCAGCTGCTGCGCCAGGACGAGTCCGGCTGGGGCCTGCTCGGCGCGGACGTCGCGGATTCCCCCCGCTTCCCGCGGCGCGGAGTCATGCTCGACGTGGCGCGTCACTTCTTCGGCGTCGACGACGTCAAGCGGTTCATCGACAGCACCAGCGCCCTCAAGTTCAACCACCTGCACCTGCACCTCAGCGACGACCAGGGGTGGCGCGTGCACATCGACTCCTGGCCCCTGCTGACCGAGCGGGCATCCCTCACCTCGGCGGACGGCGACCCCGGCGGCTTCTACACGAAGGACGACTACCGCGAGATCGTGAGATACGCCGCCTCGCGTCACATGATCGTCATCCCCGAGATCGACCTTCCCGGCCACACCCACGCGGTCGGCGTCGCCTACCCCGAGCTCGTCGAGGCACCCGTGCTGAACGACAACCTGATCGCGGAGTCGGAGCGGCTCGGCCAGCCCCTCCCCGTCGCCGGTGAGACCTACCTGGGGTGGGGGGTCGGCCACTCCAGCGTGCGCATCCACGATGAGCGCACCTACGACTTCGTGCGCGACGTCGTGCGTGAGCTCGCCGAGATGACCCCTGGCCCCTACATCCACATCGGCGGCGACGAGTCCCTCGGAACACCTCAAGCCGACTTCGATCTCTTCGCGGAGCGCGCGACCGCGATCGTCGTGGAAGCCGGCAGGATCCCGGTGGCCTGGCACGAGATGGGCTCGGCGGCGCACATCGCCGAGGGCACGGTCGGACAGTACTGGGGGAAGACCACCCCCGAGGGCACACACGCCGAGGAGGCCGCCCACTTCGTCGAGCGCGGCGGCGCCCTGATCATGTCGGCGGCGGACGTCACGTATCTCGACATGAAGTACACCGAGGACTTCCCGCTGGGCCTCACCTGGGCAGCGATCATCGATGTGCGCTCCGCCTACGAGTGGGAACCCACCGACGTCCTCGACGTGCCGGACAGCGCGATCCTCGGCATCGAGGCTCCACTGTGGTCGGAGACCACCCGCACGCTCGACGAGGTCGAACAGCTGGTCTTTCCTCGCGCAGCCGCGCAGGCCGAGGTCGCCTGGTCGCCGAGAGAGGCACCGGAACGCGCGTGGGAGTCGTTCCGCGTGCGCGTCGGGTCGCTCGCCCCGTTGTGGAAGGCTGAGGGGGTCGACTTCCACCCCGCAGACGAGATCCCCTGGAGCGCACGTTGAGCACCCACTCCTCCGCGACCGGTTCGCTGGTCATCCACTCCGCACGGATCGTCGACCACGGCGACATCGTCGAGGACGGCTGGGTCCGTATCGACGACGGCATCGTGACCGAGCGCGGGACCGGTTCGGGGTGGACGTCCGCGGATGAGGTCGTCGACGCGACGGCCGTCGCCGGTGCCGGTGCTCTGCTCACCCCGGGATTCGTCGACATCCACGGCCACGGCGGCGCCGGCGCGGCGTTCGACGACGGGGCGGAGGCGATCCGCATCGGCCGCGATCTGCACCGGGAGCACGGTACGACCCGCGCCGTCGTGTCGCTGGTCACGGCGTCGCTGGATTCGCTCGCCCGCAGCGTCGGGCTGATCGCCGACCTGACCGAGACGGATGCCGACATCCTGGGCTCGCACCTCGAGGGTCCGTTCCTCGACCCCGGTCACCACGGTGCGCACGAACCGTCACTGCTGCGCCATCCGACGACCGCCGACGTCGCGCGACTGCTGGACGCCGGACGTGGCACCATCCGCCAGGTCACGATCGCTCCCGAACTTCCAGGCGGGCTCGACGCGATCAGGCAGATCGTCGCAGCCGGTTCGGCGGCTGCGGTCGGGCACACCGACGCGGACGCGAGCATGGCGGTCGCGGCGTTCGAGGCCGGCGCTTCCATCCTCACGCACGCGTTCAACGCGATGCCGGGCATCCATCACCGTGCCCCCGGACCTGTGCTCGCCGCGGCGGCAGACCACCGTGTGGTCCTCGAGGCGATCGCCGACAACGTCCACCTCGACCCGCACGTCATCAAGCTGGTGTTCGACTCCGCGCCGGGACGAGTGGCGCTGATCACGGACGCGATGGCGGCCGCAGGAAGCGCCGACGGCCACTACGACCTCGGCGCGGTGAGCGTGACGGTCGAGAACGGAGTCGCGAGAGCCGATGACACCGGGTCGATCGCCGGCTCCACGCTGACGCAGGATGTGGCTCTGCAGCGCGGCGTGCAGGCAGGGGCGAGCCTGGCGGAAGCCGTCCGGGCTCTCACCGAGACCCCGGCGCGTGCGATCGGGCGCGACGCCTTCCTGGGAAGACTCAGTCCCGGGATGCTCGGCGACGCCGTGCTGCTGGATGCGGAACTGCGCGTCGCGCGCGTGTGGTCAGGACCACGGCTGCTCGTCTGAGACGGCGCCGCGCGCGACGCGCAGCTCTGCGCTCTCCGGTCATGCATTGGTGGGGTGGGAGGCCGCCGTTCCCCAGATCGGCGGCCTCGTTCCCCCTCGTGAGACGGGCGGCCGGGTTCTCCTCCCCCGAGG
>NZ_LSJW01000257.1:0-21377 GCF_001557335.1 Microbacterium sp. CCH5-D1 | reverse complement strand
GCCAGATCCCCAGCGCGGCGACCGCCGCGCCGCCGATCGAGACCACGTAGATGCGGGTGCGCGCTCCCGGAGTGCGGGCCCGCCGCATCAGCAGCGCGACAGCGAGCACGACGGCGACCGCCGCCGCGCACACGAGGGCCGTCGCCGATGCGGTCCGGAACAGGAAGTACGCGGCGAGGAGCATCCACAGGGCCAGGGTGGTGCGCCAGCGCGCCTTGGCTGCGAACAGCACTCCGAAGGTGATGATCGCGAAGAGCGAGATGATCGCGAGCAGATTCGCGTTCCCGACGATGCCCTGGATCCTGCCGCCGTCGAACAGGTTGTCGCGGACCCAGTACCACTGCGGATCGATCTTGCCGTCAGGGAGGGTGAGGAAGTTGGGCAGCAGCGGCCCGTGCAGCACCAGCGAGACCCAGAGCTCGATCGCCAGCGAGAGGCCGAGGATCCATTTGAATGCCGACGAGAGGGCACGGACGATCTCGTGCCAGGTGAGCACGTGGGCCAGGAAGAGCGCGTTCACCGTGACGGCGGCGAGAAGGATCCAGGTGACGACTGTGGGACCGCGCCACTGCGACCAGGCGACGGAGACGAGCGCGAAGGCGGTGTAGCCGAGGGCTGTCCAGGGCAGGCGCCGCCAGCGGAACGGCTGGGGGCGATTGCGGGCGAGCATCGGAATGCCGATGCCGAGGGTCGTGAGCGTGAAGACGGCGAGCGTCACGGCGGCCCCGTCCCGCCCGAGCAGGTTGTAGACCGCGGAGTGGGCGAAGGTCACGAAGAGCACGAGGATCGCATACCCGCGCAGCAGCAGATGCCCCGTCGACTCGCGCTCCGGCGCGGTGGGCGGGGCAGACACCGGATGCTTCGTGTACTGGGCCATCGCGTTCAGGCTACCGCGCCGTGCTCCGGGCGTCGCTGAACGCCGCAGCACCGCTCTACGCTGGGGTGCATGCTGCTGCGCCTCTCGAACACGCCCCGTGACTACGCCTGGGGATCGGACTCGCTTCTCGCCGGACTCGAGGGGCGTACGCCCACCGGTGCGCCGGAGGCCGAGGTGTGGTTCGGGGACCATCCCGGCGACCCCGCCGACGTCGCGGGCGGCGGCACACTCGACCAGATCACCGGGGGCACGCTCCCGTACCTGCTCAAGCTGCTCGCCGCGGGGAGCCCGCTCTCGATCCAGGTGCACCCGACGATCGATCAGGCCAAGGCAGGATGGGAGCGCGAGAGCGGTCTCGCCGCGGACGACCCTCGGCGCAACTATCGCGACGCCAACCACAAGCCGGAACTCCTCGTCGCACTCAGCGAGCGCTTCGAGTCCCTGAGCGGACTGCGTCCCGTTCCCCGGACGCTCGCGTTGCTCGGCGCTCTCGAGGACAGCCACGGCGTCCAGGAGCTCCGGACGCGCCTGAGCGCGGAAGGCGACGTCCTGCGCGACGTGATCGCCTGGCTGCTCGGAGGCGGTGCACGCGCTGAGGTCGACGACATCATCGCCGCGGTCGTCGCTGCCTCCACCCGCGAAGACGCAGGGGAGTGGAGCACGACTCTGCAGGCGATAGCGAGCGTGGCGCAGACGTACCCTGGCGACCCCGGCGTCGTGGTGGCGCTGCTCATGAACCACGTCGTCCTCGAGCGGGGCGAGGGGATCTTCCTCCGTGCCGGCCTCCTCCATGCCTACCTCTCCGGTCTCGGCGTGGAGATCATGGCGGCGAGCGACAACGTGCTCCGCGGCGGACTCACTCCCAAGCGCATCGACGTCCCCGAGCTTCTCGCGATCCTCGACACCGCCCCCGGAGAAGTGCCGGTGCTGCGGGCGCGGGCTGAGGGTCCCGTCACGCCGTATCCCGTTCCGGTGCCCGACTTCGCCCTCGAACGGGTCGTCGTCGACGGCGACCCGCTCACGATCGGGCTCTCCGGGCCCACGATGGTCCTTGCGACGGCCGGTGAGGTGACGGTGACCTCTTCACAGGGCGAGGCGCTCACGCTCGCGGTCGGGACCGTCGCCTTCGCGGACTCCGCCGAGGAGGGGATCACCCTCACGGGTGCTGGTGAGGCGTTCGTTGCCGGACCCGGACGCTGACACGGGCTCATCGGACGCGATCCGACACGCCGGTGACAGGTCAAGAACCTTAAAGAGTTCCTTGAGGGTTTACGATCCGCGACTTGACCGGAGCGAATGACACGGGTGTAATTAGTCATGCGCACGGCCCGCCGGGGGGCGGAGACAGGGTTGGAGATCGAGATGACGGGATACCGTTCAGACGTACCGGAGAACTGGTTCGTCGATCCGATCAACCTCGGTGTTCCCGGGGTTCGACGCGCGGACACTGCAGAGGACGACAATGCCCTCGCCTGGCAGAGCGACGCGCTCTGCTCGCAGACGGACCCCGAGGCGTTCTTCCCTGAGAAGGGCGGCTCGACCAGGGACGCCAAGCGGATCTGCACCTCGTGCGACGTCCGTGGCGAATGCCTCGAATACGCTCTCAACAACGACGAGCGATTCGGCATCTGGGGCGGGCTCTCCGAGCGCGAGCGTCGCAAGCTCAAGCGCCGCGCCAGCTGAGTCGTCCATCGCTCCCGGAGCGAGAACCGCAGGGATGCATGGCTTCGCGGGCGCGCCGCGTCCAGTACGCAGACGTCGGGGGTCGCGCGCATAGGCTGACGACGTCATGCCAGCCCGAGTTCACGCCATCATCGTCGCGCGCACTGGATCGTCCTCCCGAGCGCAACTGCTCCGCACTCTCGACGCCCTCCGCGCTCAGACCACTCCCGCCGCCGCTGTAACGCTCGTCGTGTGCGGCGACGCATCGTCAGTGCGCGAGAGCGAGGCCGTCGCGAGCACCGTCGAGGGGATCATCGAGGCGCGCGCCACCACCTCCTTCGCCGAGGCCGTCGAGCTCGCGAGGCCCCGAGTCGCGGAAGGCTCGGCGATCTGGCTGCTCGCTCAGGACACCACGCCGCACCCGCGGGCACTCGAGCGCCTGAGCGGGATGCTGGAGCGCTCGCCCTCCGCCGCGATCATCGCTCCCAAGCTCGTGGCCTCGGACAACGACCGCGAGATCGTATCGCTCGGCGTCAGCATGACCGCTCTCGGACGCTCGGTCGAACTCGCGGCCGGTGAACTCGACCAGGGACAGCACGACCGCTCGGACGACGCACTCGGTGCGGACGTGCGAGGTCTCCTCATCCGTGGCGAGGTCCGCGATGCCCTGCGGCCGGATCCCGCGCTCGCCGGCGCAGACGAGGGCCTCGACCTCGGAGTCCGCGCGCGCTTGGGCGGAGGGCGCGTCGTGCTCGCTCCAGGCGCGCGCGTCTCCGTATCCCCCGATGGTCCTGCCGCGCTGCCGTCCGGCCGATTCCGGCGCGCCTTCGTCACCCGGCTGGCCCAGCTCCATCGGCGCCTGGCTTATGCGCCTGCCGCAGCCGTACCTCTGCACTGGCTCAGCCTGCTGCCCCTCGCGCTGTGGCGCTCGATCACCGATCTCGTCGCGAAGCGCCCGGAAGCCGTGCTTCCCGAATGGGGTGCCGCGCTCACGGCGATGTCTCGGTTCGGCGCCGTCGTGCGCTCGCGCGCAGCGATTCGTGCGTTCCGCACCTCCAGCTGGGCCAGCATCGCGCCGCTGCGAGTGACGTCTTCGGAGTTGCGGCGACGGCTGGACGACGGCCACGGGAGCGAGGGCGGTGCGGTCAGCGAACTGCGCTTCTTCTCGGGGGGCGGCGCCTGGGCCGTGCTCGCAGCGCTGGTGGTCAGCATCGCCTCCTTCACGAGCCTGCTGGCATGGCCGACGCTGGGGGGAGGGGCACTGCTGCCCCTCCGACAGACCGTGGGTGCGCTGTGGAGCGACGCCGCGTGGGGGATGCGGGACGTCGCCCTCGACCTGGTCGGCCCTGCCGACCCCTTCGCGTCGGTCGTGGCGGTGCTGGGCTCGCTCTGGCCGGCCGGCCCCTCGTTCTCGGTGGTTCTGCTGTGGATCCTCGCGCTCCCGCTCGCCGTGCTCGGCGGCTGGTTCGCCGCGACGCGGGTGACCGACCGTGAGGGCCTGCGCATCTTCGCGGGAGTCGCGTGGGCTCTCGCCCCGACCTTCCTCACCGCGCTCGTCGACGGGCGCCCGACTGCGGTCCTGGTACACCTCCTGCTCCCGTGGCTCTTCCACAGCGCGGTGGTCGCGCATCGCTCCTGGGGCGCCGCGGGAAGCGCCTCGCTGCTCCTCGCCGCGGTCGTCGCCTGCGCTCCCTCGCTCGCCCCCGCCCTCGCACTGCTGTGGGTCGTCGCACTCGGCATCGTGCTGGGAACCGCGCAGTTCCGCGGCGCGGGCCGGTTGCTGTGGCTGCCGGTGCCCACGATCGTCCTCTTCGCGCCGCTCGTGTTCTGGCAGCTCGCACACGGCACGCCGTTGGCACTGCTGGCCGATCCCGGATTCATCTGGGCGGGCCCGCAGGTCGCCGCCGACGCCGCAGGGCGTCTCGCGCTCGCCGGCGGCTTCCCGACGCCGGCGCTGGCCGGATGGATGGAGATCGTCCCGCCGTCGATCGCCGTATGGGCTCCGTTGCTCTGCGCCCCCATCGCCGTGCTCGCGCTCGGAGCAGCGGTCGCGCCGCGCTGGCGTGCGGGGATCACCCTGCTCGTCGTCGCTGCATCCGGGCTCGCGACGGCCTTCCTCGCTGTCGGCGTCACCGTGAGCTTCGCGCAGGGAACTCCGGTCGCGATCTGGCCAGGGGCAGGGCTCAGCCTGGCCTGGATCGGCGTGGTCGGTGCCGCGGTCGTCACCTTGGACACCGCTCTCACCATGCCGCGGCTGCGGGTCTCCGCCGCGGTGGTCGCAGCGGCGGCACTGGCAGCATGCGCGGTGCCCGCGCTCAGTGCGCAGCACACCGACCGTTCGGTCCTGACCAACGGGCCGGATTCGACGCTGCCGGCATACGTGGCAGCACAGGCGGCCGGTGATCGCTCGATCGCCACTCTCGTGCTGACCCCCCAGAACGACGGCGGCCTCGCCGCTGAGGTGACGTGGGGCGCGAGCGAGACCCTCGGTTCGCAGTCGACCTTGACCTCCACCGCCGTCGAGCCACAGGGCGCCGACATCTCGACGCTGGCCGTGGACCTCCTCTCCGCGCGCGACTTCGACGCGCCGGGTGCCCTCGCGGAGACGGGGATCAGCTACGTGCTAGTCGCCCAGGTCCAGGGAGAGGG
The DNA here is from genome assembly GCF_001557335.1 of Microbacterium sp. CCH5-D1. NCBI lineage: Bacteria > Bacillati > Actinomycetota > Actinomycetes > Micrococcales > Microbacteriaceae > Microbacterium > Microbacterium sp. CCH5-D1. The sequence goes on along the minus strand of NZ_LSJW01000257.1, from coordinate 16,189 downwards.
CGACAAAGCGAGGGCTCTGCGCACCGAGGCCGTCGCAGCGATCGACCAGCGTGCCGGCCTGGTGCACGCGGGGACCACCGACCGTGGAGTGCTCTGGCGGCTGGAGGCCGAACCTGCCGAGCAGCCCTCCCTCACCTCCGCTCAGCAGGGCACGGCACGACTCGTGATCACCCTGCAGCTGCTGGCGGTGTTCGCCGCCCTCCTGCTGTCGATCCCGACGAGGGCATCGCGCCGCGCCGCACGCTCCCGCTCCCGGATCGTCGGTCGTGTGCCGGACGAGCCGATCGTCCTGCCGAGGCACAGGGAGGACGCTGACCTCATCGACGAAGCTCCGGTGGGGACGATCGAGGACCCGCAGGACGAGCCCGCACTGAACGAGGATGCCCTCGCGCCGATCGCCCAGCCGACCAGCGACGAGCCGTCTTCGTCTGGCACAGAAGCGTCGACGGACCGCGGTGAACGACGCCCGACCTCTACCGAGGAGGACCGATGAGCAGTGGCAACCGCGCATTCCGAGTCGCCGCGACCGGTGCCAGGGTCATCACGGGCGTGGCGGTCATCGCCGCGTGCGTGATCGGTGTCGCGACGGCGGTGCACGCCCCGTGGCCTGTCGTCGCGCACGATCCGGCACAGGTCGAGGTCACACCGGTCCCCGGTGACAGCATCCTCGTCTGCAACGGTGACCTCCGTGCACTCGGGCGCGACGCCGCGGCCCCGCTGGACATGCTCCCCGCAGCCTCCCCGTCCCTGACGACAGGAGGTACCGCGGGAGCTCCGGAAGCGGATCGGCTCGCGGTGACGGATCTGCCGGAGGCCGAGGGACCGGAACGGCTCACAGGGCGGGTCGACGGGCGCACGGCACCGCTGATCGCCGGAGCGGAGTCGATCACGATCGCGGCCGACGACCTCGCGGGATACGCCGCCCTGCCGTGTGGTCAGCCGCGATTGGAGTCGTGGCTCGTCGGAGGAAGCATCGACACCGGGACGGAGGACATCGTGACGCTGACGAATGCGGCCGATGTCCCGTCCACGGTCACGCTGTCGGTGTACGGACCCGCGCGGAGCACGCGGACGGTGATCGTCCCCGCGCGCTCGCAGACGGCCCTTCCCCTCACCTCATTCACCACCGGCAACGACGTGCCCGTGGTGAAGGTGAGCGCGGTGGGAGCCCCGGTGCGCGCAGCCCTCCAGTCATCGCTGGTGCGGGTTCTCGATCCCGCGGGCATCGACCTGCAGGACTCGGTCCCCGGGGCGCAGCAGAGGCTCGTGTTCACCGGGGTGGAGGCGTTCCCGGCCAGCGGCGACGACTCCGAGATGACTGTTCTTCGCGTTCTGTCGCCGGGCGTCGGCGCTCGCGTCCAGGTCAAGGTCCACGCCGAGGGGGAGGCGGGTCTGGCCGATGAGTTCACCGTCCCGCTCGAAGCCGATCTCCCGTCCCAGGTGTCCCTGTCCGGTCTCGAGCCGGGTCGGTACACGGTCGAGGTGGAAGCGGACGTGCCGCTCATCGCCGCCGTCCGACAGCAGGACGGATTCGGGCTCGACTCGGACTTCGCCTGGGTGATGCCGGCTCCTGAGGTCGATGTCGATGTGGTGTTCGCCGTGCCGTCCGGTCCGGCGGCCAGACTGCAGCTCGCCAACACATCCGACGCTGACGCCACCGTCACACTCGAACCCGTGGACGGGGGGCAAGCGCAGGAGATCGTCGTCCCGGCAGGCGAGACCGCCGGGGTCGCCGTCGCGGGGCGTACGACCTATCGGATGCAGACGACGGCGCCCGTGCACGCTGCGGTGGCGCTCACGGCTCCCGGCGCCATCGCGGTGATGCCCATCCAGACGAGCGCCGGCGGAGAAAAGCCGATCACGGTCTATCCCTGAGCGGCGCACCGCGTTCGGGCCGACATGCCGGCAACGACTGTCGTGGCGTCAGTCGTGGTGTCAGTGGTCGTGGCCGAGGTCCCACGGCTCGCGGCCGACGTACTCGGCCGCTGCCCGGAAGACCGCGCTCTCGATGGCCATGCGCCGGTGCGCGGCATCGTCGTGCCCAGGGGGCAGGAGCCGTTCGATGGGGAGTCGGAACAGCACGATGCGCCGGTTCTCGCGGTCGAGATACCACCGGGGCACTTCGTCGGTCGCGTCGAACCCCGGGATCGCGCCGATCTCGAACCGGACGTCCTGCAGTTCGGGCCAGGTACCGCGGAGGAACTCGACGGCCGTGCCGACCGTGAGGTCGAACCGGTCGATGCGTCCGTCGAGAGGAGCCAACGGCGGACGCACGACCTCGCTGCGGCCCAGGCGACCATGTCGCCCATGCCGCGCACCGCGCCGAGGAGCGGCGGTGGCGGGGGTGGCGCGTCGACGAGGCATGACGAAAGTCTAGGCGGTGGCGGCTCGCCCGGCGCGGCATCCGTCGCCGCGTCGGAGTGCGCCGTACGCTGGCGGAGATGGACGGACGACTGTGCTCGAAGGTCGGCTGCGCGCGAGAGGCCGTGGCCACCCTCACCTACGACTACGGCGATCAGATGGCGGCCCTCGGCCCGCTCGGCGCTGCGAACGATCCTCAGGCGCATGATCTGTGCTCGCCCCACGCCGACCGGCTCTCGGTGCCCGCCGGGTGGCTCGTCGTCCGTCACGAAGCACTGCGCGCCTGACACCGGTGGATCGACACGCGGTCACAGCCGAGCGCTGAATTCCGAAGTCTGGATACGCTGACCGCAGGCGTGCCAGGGCGGCGCGGCCGGAAAGGCACTCGTGATCGTCTGGCGTCGCTGGATCTTCCCCCTGCTTCTCGTCGTGGTCTTCGGCGCGTGCGCCGCGGCTCTCGTCAAGATCGCGTTCTTCCCCGACCGCGCGGAGAGCGTCGTCAGTCCGGAGGCCGGGATCACGGATCCCGTCGTGGCTGTCGAGCGCGGTTCGGTCGTGAACGCGCTGAGCCTGAGCGGGAACGTGGCGCGCGACGACGACTTCGCCGTCCGGGGTGAGCTCAACGGCACCGTCCTCGCCGTGCACGTGGGGGAGGGGGCGACCGTGACCGCGGGGCAGAAGCTGTACACCGTGCGTCAGGAGGAGCCGCGCAAGGACATCGACGTTCTCGCGCCCGAAGCCGGCGACGTGTCGGAGTTCGCCGTCGTCAAGGGCCAGGCCACCACGGTCGGCACCGAGACGTACAAGCTCACGCCAGCGCGCTATCACCTGCTCGCCACCGTCGACCCCGTGCAGCTGTACCGGCTCGTCAATGCTCCCACCGAGGCCACGGTCACCATCACGGGCGGCCCTGCCCCGTTCGCGTGCACCGGTGTGGGAGTCCAGGTGACGGCGGAGGGCACCGCGAATGTGCGCTGCGCGATCCCGGTCGACCAGACGGTCTTCGCAGGTCTCCCCGCGAAGATCGACCTCGCTCTCGGCCAGGTGGATGACGCGCTGGTGATCCCGGTCACCGCCGTCCAGGGCGGTGCGGGGTCGGGGAAGGTCTGGGTCGACGCCGGTGACGGCTCCGACCCCGAGGAGCGGGCGGTGACTCTCGGCGTCAACGACGGCGTCATGGTCGAGGTGACGGAGGGTCTGGCGGAGGGCGACAGCATCCGTCAGTTCGTGCCCGGCTTCGTCGCGCCGGTCGAGGAGTTCTGCTACGAGGTCTCCCCGGGAGTGGAGCAGTGCGACACCGGGACCAGCTGGTGAGCCTGGTCGCGCTCGACGACGTCTCCAAGAGCGTCCTGCTCGCCGACGACTCGCGCCTGGAGATCCTTCGGGGCGTCACCCTCGAGGTCGGAGCGGGGGACCACGTCTCCATCGTGGGCCGCTCGGGGTCGGGGAAATCGACGCTGCTCAACATCCTGGGGATGTTGGATGCGCCCACCTCCGGCTCCGTCGCGTTCGAAGGTCGGGAGGTGCGCCGGATGCGCTCCGGTCGCCTCGACCGCCTTCGCGGCGACAACGTCGGCTTCGTGTTCCAGCAGTTCAACCTTCTGCCGGGGCGTACGGCGATCGACAACGTGATGATGCCGCTCGGCCACGCGAAGGGGCGGATGTTCTGGAACCGTCGCCAGATCGCGGCCGACATGCTCGAGCGCGTCGGGCTGGGGCATCGCGTCGACCAGATCGCCGACAAGCTCTCCGGCGGTGAGCAGCAGCGTGTCGCCATCGCGCGGGCTCTCGTCCGCAGACCGGTCCTGATCCTCGCGGACGAGCCGACCGGAGCCCTCGATATCGACACCGGGGCATCGGTCATGTCGCTGCTCGACGAAGTGGCGACAGAGACCGACGCGGCACTGGTCACCATCACGCACGATCTCCATGTCGCTGCGCGGGCGCGTCGCCACTACCGACTCGACGCCGGACGCCTGGAGATCGCCGACCTCAGCCGCGCCTTCGAGGCGTCGACCCTCGCCGCCCCCGTGCCCTCCGCCGCACCGGAGGTGGTCGCATGACCGGTTTCCTCGGCGCCCTCTCCGACGCCTGGGCCGAGATCCGTGTGCACAAACTGCGCGTGCTGCTCAGCCTCATCGGGATCGCCGTGTCCGTGGGCGCGCTCACCGCGGTCGTCGCGATCTCCGAGTACCAGCGACAGTTCCAAGCCGAGCAGTCCGACCGGTGGGGCGGACGAGCGGCCACCGTCGTCGTCGCGGTCAACAGCGACGACGGCACGCCCGTCGACGCCGACGAGTTCGATGCCCGCTTCGACCGCGTGTCCGAGCGCTTCGGGTTCAGCCACACGGCGCGCATCTCCCAGGGCGTGATGCTCGACGTCCAGCTCCCCGACGGGATCGTGCAGGTTCCGGCCCGCGTCATGGATCCCGCGTTCTCGCAGATCCATCGCGAGCGCCTCCTGGAAGGGCGGTGGTTCCTCGATTCCGACAGCGAGGCGATGGCCCCGCCCGTCGTCATCACGGAGCCCCTGTGGGACCGGCTGGGGCGTGTGCCGTTGTCGCAGCACCCGACCGTGACGCTCGGCGGCCCGGCCGGCGGGACGTACCAGGTGATCGGCATCACTCCGCGCCAGGGCATGGGCGACGAGGAGATGCGCGTCGATGTGCTGTACGACTCCTACCGTGCCCGCGTGGATGCGCTCCCGACCGATGCGTGGACGCAGTACGAGATCTGGATGGGGACCGGCCAGGTGGATCGGATCGCGCCGGTGCTCGCGATGGACCTCAGGGCGGGGCTGCCCGAAGGTCAGACGGTGTCCGTGAGCAGGTCCGACTGGGCTGCGCAGCCGGGGGCTCTGGATGCGCAGGCGACGTTCGAGATGGTCACCGGTGGTATCGCGGCCCTGATCCTCGCCCTCGGGGCGCTCAGCCTGATCAACATCCAGCTCGTGGCGATGCGTCAACGCGTTCGGGAGATCGGGGTCAGGCGCGCTTTCGGTGCGAGCTCGGGGCGGGTCTTCTTCGCGGTGTTCCTGGAGAGCCTCGTGGCCACCTCGGTCGCGGGAGTGATCGGGATCGCGATCGTCGTCGCGGTGCTGCGCTCGGAGTGGATCATCACGTCGATGTTCTACGGGATCCAGGACATCCCGCCCTTCCCGATGCGCGCGGCGCTCATCGGCCTCCTCGCGTCGGTCATCGTCGGTGCGGTGTCCGGGTTCATCCCCGCGCTGGTCGCTCTCCGTGTCAAGGTGATCGACGCGATCCGCTTCTGACGTACGCGTGAAGGTGCGGAGGACGCCGCGGTGACCGGCGCCGTTCAGACGCCGACGCGCCGCCCGGTGAGCCGTTCGGCGCGACGGTCGGAGTTCTCCAGTGCCCGGCGTTCGCGTTCCCGGCGCAGCGCGGTGATCCCGATCAGCGCCTGCTCCGGCGGAGCCGGAGGCAGCGGCGAGACGAAGGGGGTCGCCTCGGTCAGCAGATCGAGCGCGACACGTGCCCGCGCCGCAGGAATCATGCGGGGGGCGCTCTGCAGGAACTGGGAGATGCGCCGCGCGAGCCGGTCGGGGAGCCGAGCGACGTCGGCGATCTGGGCCCAGCCGCCCAACGACGGAGGAAGCACGGGTACGTGCGCGACGAGAGCGGGGGTGCGCACGCGCTGACTGTAGGTGCCGGCGACCAGGTCGCCCAGGCGCTGCGACCGCGCGTTGAACGCGCCGGTGAGCACCGCCACACCGCCGAAGGTCATGTAGATCTCCAGCACGCCGAGGAGGGCGCGGATGAAGGCGTGTCGGAACCCCGCGGCGCCTCCGTCCACGCGCACGATGCGCCCGCCGACCGCGAGCTTGCCGAGGCTGCGTCCCTTCAGGGCGACCTCCATCGTGATCGGCAGCACCACGAAGCTCACCACGAAGGCCGAGACCACGGCGATCCGATCCGTCGTCTCGTCGAGCACGCCGGCGTCGAGCAGCCAGATGCGCAGGAAGATCCACAGGAGGAACACGGCGTATCCGAGGAGCATGTCGATCGCGGCGCCGAGCGCTCGGAGCAGGAAGCCGATGGGCTGCACGTCGATCGCCACGGCCTCGCCGGAGAGCACCTCGTCTGCAGCATCGATCGGGGTGGACATGAGTACAGTAAATCAGGTGGATGCCGATGCGCTGACAGATGCACGCCGCGCCGAATGGGAGCGGCTGGACCAACTCAGTCGCGCCCGTCTCGACGGGGACGGGGTCGACGAGCTCATCGTCCGATACCGCGCCGCCTCCGCCGACCTGGCTGAGCTCAAGACCTCGGTCGGCGATTCGCCGCAGGGTGCCTACCTGTCGACCATCCTGGTCCGTGCACGCCTGCGTCTGACCGGTGCATCGGACAGCATCCTCACGCAGACCGGACGCTTCTTCCGTCTGCAGCTTCCCGCTGCGCTGTATCGCCTGCGTTGGACGACCCTGGTCATCGCGATCTCCTTCATCGCGGTCGCCGTCGGCACCGCGGCCTGGATCGCGAGCGATCCCGCGCTCGTGGCGACTCTGGGCTCGCCGTCGGCACTCGAGCAGTATGCGGACGAGAGCTTCACGGGCTACTACACCGAGAACCCCGCTGCCGTGTTCATGGGCATGGTCTGGACGAACAACGCCTGGATCGCGATGCAGTGCGTGCTCTTCGGCGTCACGGGGGTCTGGCCGGTCTACATGCTCGTGCAGAACGCGATGGGTCTCGGGACCACCGGCGCGGTGATGGCCGTCCACGACAAGGCCGACCTGATGGTGCTGTACATCCTTCCGCACGGGATGCTCGAGATGACCTGTATCTTCGTGGCGGCCGCCGCAGGTCTGCACGTGTTCTGGGCCTGGGTGGCGCCGGGGCGACGCACGCGAGGTGAAGCGCTCGCCGAGCAGGGCCGAGCGCTCGCGACCGTGGCGATCGGTCTGGTCTTCGCCCTGTTCCTCGCGGGGCTCGTCGAAGGTTTCGTCACCGGTTGGGCACTGCCGTGGCCGGTCAAGATCGGTATCGGAGGCGCGGCACTCGCCGTGTTCCTGATCTACATGCTCGTCATCGGCGGGCGCGCGCACCGCCAGGGTGAGACGGGAGACCTCGTCGAGTACGAAGCGGGTACGCCGCGTCTGGTGGCGGGCTGACAGACGGTGAGCCGCCACATCTCATCGTGGGCGGGGGTTCAGAGCCGACCAGCCGCTTTCAGCTCCAGATAGCGGTCGGCGATCCGGGGAGGAAGCTCCTCCGGATCGGCGGCGATCGCCTCTCCGCCCGCCCTGCGGATCGCATCGGCGACGTTCTCCGCATCGCGGAGGGTCCTCTCGGCCGCTGCTGCGAGGTACACGTCCTCCCGGGAGTCGCGTCGGCGCGCGAGCGCGGAGATGCCGTCATCGGTCACGGAGCCGACCAGCACGGTGGTCGCGCGTGACGCGTTCGGGAAGGCGCCGAGGAATCCGCGCGCCGACTCGGCGGCATCCTGCGCGGTCAGAGCCACGATGAGCGAGGGGCGTGTGGTGAGCGTGCGGACGGCGGTGAACGCGCCGTGCCAGTCCGTGTCGACCAGCCGAGCGTGCACCGGAGCCATGGCGTCGGTGAGTGCCGGCAGCAGCGCGGCGCCGTCGACGCCCGTCACCCGCGCGCGGACCACCCTGTCGTACATCAGGAGGTGCACATGATCGCCCGCGCGGGAGGCGAGTGCCGCCAGCAGCAGCGCGGCCTCCAGTGAGGCATCCACGCGGGTGCCGTCCCCGACACGTGCGGCAGCCGTGCGTCCCGTGTCGATGATGATGACGACGTGGCGATCCCGCTCCGGCCGCCAGGTCCGCAGCATGGTGGTCCCGGCGCGAGCCGTCGCCCTCCAATCGATCGAACGCACGTCGTCTCCGCGCACGTACTCCCGCAAGGAGTCGAACTCGGTGCCCTGACCGCGCACCTGGATGCTCGTGTTGCCGTCCAGCTCGCGCAGCCGGGCGAGTCGCGACGGAAGATGCTTGCGGGAGGAGAACGCCGGGAGCACTCTGATCGCCCCGCGGACGACGTGCCGGGCCTGTCGACCGGCGATGCCGAGGGGCCCGCGCGAACGCAGCATCACGAACTCGCTCACGAGTTCTCCGCGGCGGCGGGGGAGGAGCGGAATGGCGACCCGGCCGCGTTCGCCAGGAGCGATGTGCAGACGCTGCCGGTCGAGCGGAGCGCCCGCTGTCGGCTGCCATGCGTCGCGGAGCGTCGCGTTCAGTGCCCTGTTGCCGTGGTTGTGCACCGCGACGCTCACCGGGACCGGCTCGCCGAGCCGCGCGCGTGCGGGCAGCCGGCGGCTCACGGTGACGGAGCGAGGACTCGCGGCGAGGGCGACGTCGACGGCGACGAGCAGCAGGCACAGAGCGATCCAGGCACCGAGCACCGCGTACGCCGGATAGCCCGCGAGCCCGGCGATGACGAGCGGGACGATACCGACGGCGATGGCGACGGCGAGGCGACCGGTGATGAACACCTAGATCGGCACCCTGGTCTGCTGCACCACCGAGGTCAGCACCGCATCGGCGGATACGCCTTCCATCTGCGCATCGGGGCGCAGCTGGAGACGATGGCGCCACACCGGGACCAGCATCGTCTGCACATGATCGGGCGTGACCGCCGAAGACGCGTTGAGCCAGGCCCAGGCCTTCGCTGCGGCGAGCAGTCCGGTGGAGGCGCGGGGGCTGGCACCGAGCTCGACCGAGGGCGACTGGCGGGTCGCTCGGGCGAGATCGACGACGTAGCCGAGGACGTCGTCGGTCACCTCGACCGCGGCAGCAGCGTGCTGCGCCGCTCGGATCTCCTCGGCGGTGACCACCGCCTCCACTCCGGTGAGCTCTCTGGGGGAGAAGCCCGAGGCGTGCCGACGCAGCACCGAGACCTCCGCGTCGCGCTCCGGCATCCCGACGACGAGCTTCATCAGGAAGCGATCCAGCTGTGCTTCCGGCAGCGAGTAGGTGCCCTCGTGCTCGATCGGGTTCTGGGTCGCTGCGACGAGGAACGGGTCGGGGAGGGGGCGACTGACCCCGTCCGCCGACACCTGGCGCTCCTCCATGGCTTCGAGGAGTGCAGCCTGGGTCTTCGGCGGCGTGCGGTTGATCTCGTCCGCCAGCAGGATGTTGGTGAACACGGGACCGGCTCGGAAGTCGAACTCGCCGGTACGTGCGTCGTAGACGAGGGAGCCGGTCACGTCGCCGGGCATCAGGTCCGGAGTGAACTGCACGCGCTTGGTGTCGAGGCCGAGTGCCCGCGCGAAGGAGCGCACGACCAGCGTCTTCGCGACGCCGGGCACACCCTCGAGCAGCACATGTCCGCGAGCGAGCAAGGAGACGAGCAAACCGGTGACGGTGCCGGCCTGGCCGACCACGGCCTTGTCGACTTCCGTGCGCACCCGGTGCATGGCCTGACGCAGCGTGGCGTCATCGGTGGGATGGTTCTCAGCGGTCACGTGTTTCCCTCTGCTTCTCGGGGATGGGCGGTCGTGTCGGTGCGGGCGGTCTCGTCCACCGCCGTCTCGAGCTGGTCGAGGCGTCTGGCGAGTTCGATCAGGGCGGCGTCGTCCTCGGGCGGGGGCCCGGCCAGCAGTGCCTGGAGCGTGCCGCGCGGGACCCGCAGCCGATCCGATGCCGCGTCGGCGACCTCATCCGCGTCGGCGTGGACGGCGAGTCCGAGCCGACGGGCGAGACGTCGCCGAGTGCCGTCGCGGAGCGCCTGCGCGGCGTGTGCGGAGTCCGCGGCTCTGGCCGTGAGACGTGCGCGTCCCTGCATCGTCTCCGAGGCTCGCACGGTGACCGGCAGCGTCTCGGCGACGAGGGGACCGAACCGCTGGCCGCGCCAGATCGCCGTCGCGACCCCCACCGCGATCAGCAGCAGGATGGCGGGCGTCACCCACGAGGGCGTGAGGCTGCCCAGCGTGTCGACCGGCTCGGCTTCGATGTCGGAGTCCGCGAAGCTGGGGACATACCAGACGACGCGGTCGGTCTGACCGAGCAGGGCGAGTCCGAGGGCCGCATTCCCGTTCTCGGCGAGGTAGGCGTTGCCGAAGAGCCTCGATCCCTCCACCACGGTGCGCTGAGGACTGGTGCGACGATCGACGAGGACGGCTGCGCCCTCGGAATCCCCGAAGCAGGCCTGCACGCCGTCTGCGGCGGCGAAGAGACGGTCGGCGCGGATCGTGCCGACCTTCGCGAACTCCGCGACATCGCACTCCGCGCTCACGGCCGACGATGTGCCCGGCGCGTTGTCGCCGATGCGGAGCTCGTTCAGCAGATGGGTGCTCGTGGACAGGAACACCACGCGCTCCGCGGGTTCGGTGAGCGTCGCGAGTGCTTCGTCGGTGAGCGTGTAGGGGTTCGCCATGACCAGTGTGGTGTCGGCGTCGATCGCCGCGCGGGCCTCGACTCGTGACCGATGGACGTCGACCTCGACGCCCTGATCGCGCAGGATGTTCGCGAGCGCGAGCGCGCCGGCATCGTCGCGGGCCTCGGGGTCGAGGGCGCCGCGCGCACCGGGTGCCGTCGCGGCTACGCGAAGACCCACCACCGTGACGATCAGCACGAGCGCCGCGACGATGGCCCAGCCGATGATGGACTTCGCGCGACTCGGGCGGCGTTCGGCGGTGGAGAGCGGTTCGGCGTCGGAGGCGGCGGGGAGCAGGGGCGTGCGCTCGCTGTCTGTGATGCTCACGCCGGCACCACTTCCAGGCGGCGTCCGCGGATCCGATCGTCGGTGTCGACGAGATCCCGATACGCCTCCGCCGTCGCGTGATGTCCGAGATAGCGGACATCGTCGAAGGTGAGGGCGGCGCGTCGCATCGCCTCGGCCTCGTCCGAGAACACCGTGCTGGCCTCGCGGGCGATCCCCTGCGCGGTCGCGCCGGGTGCCGGATCGATCAGATCGCGTTCCCGCAGGCTGCGGGCGATGGCGCGATAGCGCAGGACGGTCGCGGAGTCCCAGTCGCCTTCGCGTGCGGCGCGCTCGGCATCCGATCTCAACTGTGCTGCGGTGCGGTCGTCCGCCGCACCGAGGAGGTCTCCGTGCGCCCGCCTGATCGACCTCGAACTGCGCGGCCGTCCCCAGATGATGAGGGCGGCGATCAGAGCAGCCGCGATGATGACGCTGACGATGATGAGAGCGGACGGACCGACGTTCGCGCCGTTGTCCGAGCTGAACAGATCGGCGAGGAAGCGGCCGATGTCGCGGGCCACCAGATCGAACCAGGTGGGCTTCGCGTCCGCGTAGCGCGGGTTGGAGAGCTCTTCCTCCGCCCAGCGTCGAGCCTCGTCGCCATCGGGCACGAAGAGATCGTCGAAGCGTCGGATCATGCGGCGCCGTCGGAGCCGGGTGCTGTCCAGCCGCTGTCGGCCGGAGCGTCTCCGGGGGCGGGCACCGCGGGTGGCGGCGGCGGCGGGAATGCTCCTGTCGCCGGCTGCATCGGCTGCGTCGGGTGTGCCGGCTGCGTCGGGTATCCCTGCGTCGGATACGGAGGCGTCGGATAGGGCGTCGCCGGAGACGGAGGGTATGCGTATCCCTGGGACATCATCACGTGTTCCGGAACCTGGCGGGGCGGAGGAGCCGATGTCACCGCGCGTGAGGGATCGACGCGGAACGGATCCTCCTGCTGCTCATCGGTCCATCCGAGGTCGCGGCGCTCCACATAGGCGATCAACGTCTGATCCAGGCCCTCGTAGCGCATCCGGCAGTCCAGGTAGACGAGCGCGGCTCCGGTGCTCTGCACCACGAGCGTGATCGCCTGGATGACCAGGAGCAGGATCTGGGGAGCGATCAGGGTCACGACGAATGCCACGGCAGCGCTCGGATCCGCTGCGCCGGTGGGGGCGACGACGGAGCCGAGGAGCGATCCCAGCAACGTCGCCGGCACGCTCACCACCTGTGCCGCGATGCCCATGATCGCGCTGATCAGGAATGTCACGCCGAACGCGACCCAGAACCGCCCGCGGGTGAGCCGCCAGGAGCGGACGAAGGCGTCACGGAAACGGGCACGCTCCAGGACCAGGATCGACGGCACGAGCAGCAGCTTCGTGGTGAGCCACACCGCGAGGGGGATGCAGGCGAGCACGATCAGGATCACCACGAGCACGACGACGCCGACCATCTCCATGCTCCCCCCGAGGCCTCCGGCGACGAAGCCCGCGATGATGACGGCGGCGATGATGAAGAGACCGAACACGGCGGCGACCGAGAGAGAGGCGAAACCGGCGAGTCTCCAGAAGGCGGGCGCCATCCGCCGCCACAGCATCCCCAGCGTGGCCTTCACACCGATCGCGGCGTACCCGATCTCCGCGGCGACGACCCCCTGCATCATGGCCGTGAAGGCGATCGAGGCGACACCGACGGCCAGTCCGGCGATGACGTTCACCGCGATGGTGCCCGCCATCACCGCCTCGAAGTCCGGAGAAGAGGGGGAGACGGTCTCCAGGCGGCTGAACGTGGTGAAGAGGACCACGCCCATCACCACAGCGGTGACGACGACCACGATGAGCTGGATGACGACGGCGAACCCGAAGAGCACCTTGGGGTTGTGTCGCAGTGCCGCGAAGGCCTTCCCCAGCAGCATCCCGAACGACAGCGGGTGAAGAGGGATGATGCCCTTCTTCGGGGCAGGCGTCCACGTCTGTCCGGTCACAGGCACTCCCTCTCCATCGTGCGCCTCCATCGTGTCATATCCCCTGCACGGAGCGCAGACCTGGGATCGCTGGGACTCGGTGCCATAAGGTAACTCTTATGACCTCACGTATTCTCGTGGTCGACGACGACACAGCGCTCGCCGAGATGATCGGGATCGTGCTTCGGACCGAAGGCTTCGAGCCGGTTTTCTGCGCCGACGGCGCGCGCGCCGTCGATGAGTGGCGAGCCCAGCGGCCCGATCTCGTGCTGCTCGATCTGATGCTTCCCGGCATGGACGGGATCGAGATCTGCACGCGCATCCGTGCGGAGTCCGGCGTGCCGATCATCATGCTCACCGCTCGCAGCGACACGGCCGACGTCGTCCGAGGACTGGAGGTCGGTGCGGACGACTACATGGTCAAGCCGTTCAACCCGAAGGAACTCGTCGCGCGCATCCGCACCCGTCTCCGTCCGACGCCGCAGACCACCAGCGAGCAGCTTCGCGTCGGTGATCTCACCGTCGACGTCGATGCGCACGAGGTCCGTCGCGGCTCCGAGCCGATCGCGCTCACACCGCTGGAGTTCCAGCTTCTCGTCGCGCTCGCTTCCAAGCCGCAGCAGGTGTTCTCCCGGGAGATGCTCCTGGAGCAGGTGTGGGGGTACCACTACAAGGCCGACACCCGGCTGGTGAACGTCCATGTCCAGCGCCTGCGCGCCAAGGTCGAGCTCGACCCCGACAACCCGAAGATCGTCATGACGGTGCGTGGAGTGGGCTATCGCGCCGGGAGCGTCGGCTAGGCGCACGATGGCCGCGACGACAGCGACCACCACGACGGTCGCTGTCCTGCGCGACTGGCGCGGTTGGCCGACGATGCTCGGGGTCCTGTGGCGCCGCTCGCTGCGTTTCCGTACGCTCTCGATCACACTGCTGGCGACCTCGCTCGCGATCTTCATCACGTGCGTCACGATGGCGCTGGTGATCCAGAACGATCTCTTCATCTCGCGCAAGGACGTCGCACTCGAGGATTCCCGCCGCGCGGTCGACCAGGCCCAGGGGATCCTGGATGTGGCGGAGGTGGGCGACGACTCCGCGGCTCTCACCGAACTGTGGAACAGTGTGCAGTCGAATCTCACCCGCACGTCGAGCACGGATCAGCTCGCCGGTTTCAAGGTCGACGATGCCAAGGGCGTGCGGCTGAACGGGTTCGAGGCCGGACTGAGCCGGAGTCTGCTGAGCCCCGAGCTCCAGGCGCGTGTCATCGAGTTCGACGACCGTCAGGCCTGGCAGTCGGTGGCTCTGCCGGCCGCCGACGGTGGCGAAGTGCCGGGCATCATCGTCGGGCAGCAGCTGCAGGTCCCGGAGGCAGGGGCTTTCGCGATCTACTTCGCCTACGACCTCGGCGATGCCGACCAGACCCTCGTCTTCGTGCAGCGGACGCTGTGGATCGCGGGAATCGGCTTGGTGGCGATCGTCGCCGCCATCTCCTGGATCGTCCTCCGTGCCGTGTCGACCCCGATCGTGCAGGCGGCCGAGACGAGTGCTCGGTTGGCGGCAGGTGATCTCGGTGTGCGTCTCGAGGTACACGGGGAGGACGAGCTCGCCACGCTCGGGCGCTCGTTCAACGCGATGGCCGACAGCATCGAATCCCAGATCAAGGAGCTCGGCGAACTCTCGATGGTGCAGCAGCGATTCGTGTCCGATGTCTCTCATGAGCTGCGCACGCCGCTCACCACTATCCGTCTCGCCGCCGACATGCTCAATGATCAGCGCGAGGAGTTCGACCCCACCACCGCCCGCACGGCCGAACTGCTGCACGCCCAGGTGCAGCGCTTCGAGACGCTGCTGTCCGACCTTCTCGAGATCAGTCGGTACGACGCGGGATCGGTGCAGCTGGAACTGGAGGCGACGAGCCTCACCCACCTCGCCGAGGACATCATCGAGCAGATGCGTCCTCTCGCCGAGGGGCACGGCACCGAGCTGAGGCTCGTGGCGCCTGGGGGATACTCCCCGGTGGACATGGACCCGCGGCGCGTGCGGCGTGTCCTGCGCAACCTGATCGGAAACGCGATCGAGCACGGAGAAGGTCGTCCGGTGGTCGTCACCATCGACAGCAATCAGCACGCGGTGGCCGCCGGAGTGCGGGATTTCGGGCTCGGGATGGATCCGGCGGATGCGGAGCGGGTGTTCGACCGGTTCTGGCGTGCCGACCCCTCACGCCAGCGGACGATCGGAGGCACGGGGCTGGGGCTCTCCATCGCCCTGGGAGATGCGACGCTGCACGGCGGCACGCTCGATGTGTGGTCGGAGCTGGGCGTCGGCACCAACTTCGTCCTGACGATTCCTCGACACGAGGGGGTCCTGGACGGTCCGAGCCCTATCCCCGTGGAGCCGCAGGAGCCGTTCGCGGAGATCGGGGACGCGACCCAGCCGATCTCGCTGACCGATGCGCCGGCCGGCATGTTCGATGAGGAGGATCGGCCGTGACCGAGCACCGAGGTAAGCGAAGGCTGCGGGGACTCGCGCTGGTGCTCGTCGCCCTGCTGCTTCCCGCCTGCGCCGGGTTGCCGACCAGCGGCGACGTCGCCGTCGGCCTCAAGCTCGGCGAATCCCCACAGGACATCGACATCCTTCCCGTGGCCTCCGGGCCGATCACGGGCGCAGGGCCGGAGGAGATCGTCGACGGCTTCCTCGAAGCCGGCATCACGACCACCGACAACTGGGACACCGCGCGCGACTTCCTCGCGCCATCGCTGCAGCGGAGCTGGAGCCCCTCCGCCGGCGTGTCGATCGACATCGGCCCCGACACCAGGACCGTCACGTCCTCGGTCCCGGATGACGAGGTCGAGGACGCGGACACGGCGGAGGTCCAGGTGACGCTGGACCTCGTCGCGAGTGTCGACGACTCCGGCGGATACGCCGAGGCCGTCGGCTCGTCCGCGGTGGCGTTCACCGTGCAGCGCATGGAGAACGGCGAATGGCGCATCACGCAGGCGCCCGACGGCGTCGTGATCGACGAGACGCGATTCACGAAGGTCTTCGAGGGGTATCCGCTGCAGTACTTCGACCTCGGCTGGTCGCGCCTGGTGCCCGACATGCGCTGGTTCCCGCGGCGGCAGAGCCCCGCGACGACGGTGACACGGGCGCTCATCGGCGGTGCCCCCAGCGAATGGCTCGACCCGGCAGTGCAGAACGC
>NZ_LSJW01000256.1:0-36450 GCF_001557335.1 Microbacterium sp. CCH5-D1 | reverse complement strand
TTCGTCGGCATCGATCGGCGAGGTGGCGAGCATCACCATGGCCTCCGGTGCGGCGATCGCGGCGTCGCGGTAGCTGTGCGCCCAGGTGAGCAGTGCGTCCTCGACGGGCAGCTCGTGGAGGACGGGGGAGACGAGCGCACGGCTGACCTGCCCGCGCATGGCCCGGATCACGGCGTCCCGGTTGGCGAAGTGGTGATAGAGCGCGGAGGTGCGCACGCCGAGCGATTCCGCGAGTGCGGTCATGGTGAACTGTCGCGGCGTGCGCTGGGCGCTCAGCCGGAACGCGGCCTTGAGGATGCGCTCCTCGGTGAGCACCTGGGTCGACGGCCGCCCGACGCTGCGCGGAGATTTCGTCATCGTGCTCGATTCTGCTCAGGTGTCTGGTATTTTATTGAAACTCATTCAATACTGAACTCTTCAACGGACGAAGGCACAGTCATGACCGGTTTCGACGCCGACACCATTGTCACCGGCGCACGCGTGGTGACGATGGACCCGCGCCGCCCGTTCGCCACAGCCTTCGCCGTGCGCGAAGGGCGCTTCCTCGCGGTCGGGGACGATGCGCTGGTCCGAGAGCTGCGCGGACCTCGCACCCGCGTACGCGATCTCGGTGGAGCGGCCGTCACGCCTGGACTCATCGACGCGCACCTGCATCCGATCCAGGGGATCGAGCTGACGGCGGGCATCGACCTCGGCGGTCTGACCACCGGGGCGGCGCTGCTCGCCGCCCTTCGCGTCGAGGCCGACCGCGCGCTCGCCGAAGATGCGGACCCGTGGGTGCGCGGCTGGAATCTCGACTACGACGTGTTCCACGACCTGCCGATGACCGCCGCCGCGATCGAGGACGCGGTGCGCGGACTCCCGGCGCTGCTCATCGTGTTCGACGGGCACACCGCTCTCGCCAGCCGCGCCGGCCTGGCCCGGGCGGGCATCACCGGCGCACGCGCGTTCGAGGATTCGTCGTGCGTGGTCGTCGATGCCGACGGCCACCCCACAGGGGAGCTGCGCGAACTCGGCGCCTACGAGCCGGTACGTCTGAGCGCGCCCGCCCGGACCCGTGAGCAGACCCTTGCCATCGGGCACGACCTGCTGCGCGGACTGCGCGACTCCGGACTCACCGGCGGCACGATCATGGACGGCGGCTTCGCCACGCTCGATCTGCTCGATGCTTTGGAGCAGGGTCCGGGTCTTCCCGTCCGCATCGTCTCGGCGATCGACCACGAGCCCGGCTTCGACGAGGAACGGACGATCGAGAACCTGCGGATGCGGGACCGACGCGGCGAGCGCTGGCGGGGCGGATCGGTCAAGCTCTACGCCGACGGCGTGGTCGAGACGGGGACCGCCTGGCTGCACGCGCCCGATTCCGCCGGCGAGGGACTGGAGCCGTTCTGGAAGGACGTGGCCGCGTACGGCCGCACCGTGCGCCGATACACCGAGGCCGGGTTCCAGGTCGCGACGCACGCGATCGGCGACCGGGCGGTGGGCAAGGTCGTCGACGCGTACCTCGCGGCCGGCGTACGCAGCGCTTCCGGCGCCCCGCATCGTATCGAGCACCTCGAGACGACGACCGACCGCGATGTCGCTCGCATCGCCGCCGCCGGGATCACCGCCTCGATGCAGCCCCTGCACATGCAGTGGCGCAAGGCGGACGGCTCGGACGACTGGTCGCACCGGCTCGGACCCGAGCGTGCCGCGCGCGCGTGGCGGGTGCGCGACTACTGGGATGCGGGAGCCCCTCTCGCCCTCGGGTCGGACTGGCCCATCGCGCAGAACGATGCTCGTATCGGCCTCGCATGGTCGATGCTGCGCCGACGGCCCGGTGACCCTGATGCGCCCGTGTTCGAGCCCGACCAGGTGCTCACCCCGTACCAGGCGCTGCACGGCTACACCGTGGGCGCCGCCCTGGCTCAGGGAGATGCCGACCTCGGCCGCATCGCCCCCGGGTTCAAGGCCGACTACGCCGTGTGGGCGGAGAACCCGCTGCACGTCTCCCCGGACGACCTCCCCGACCTTCCCGTACAGGGGACGGTCGTCGGCGGCGTCGAGCCCTGACCCCGGCTCGCCGCCCCCTCGCGCCCGCATCCTCCACACTCCTTCACACTGAGGTGACCCCCATGCCCGAATTCGGCGCTCTCGCGCTCCTGCCCATCGTGGTGATCCTGATCGTCGCGGTCGCCACCAGACGCACCCTGTTCGCCCTCTTCTGCGGCACCGTCGCCGGGGCGCTGATCCTCGGCGGCTGGGGCGGCTTCGACGTCTGGGTCGAGTACACCGGCACAGCCCTCTCCAACGAGACGGCGCAGTGGCTGCTGCTGATCGTCGCGCTGTTCGGCATGCTGATGATGCTGTTCGAGAAGTCGGGCATCGTCACCGATTTCGCCGACTGGGCCGAGCGGTTCGTCACCTCCCGGCGCAAGTCGCTGGTGCTGACCTTCCTGCTCTCGATCGTGCTGTTCGTCGACGACTACCTCAACGTGCTCACCACCGGCACATCGATGAAGCGGGTCACCGACCGCTACCGGGTTCCGCGCACCCAGCTCGGCGCGATCATGAAGATGACGGCCGCGCCGATCGCCGTCCTCATCCCCGTCTCGACGTGGGCTCTGTTCTTCTCCGGGCTCTTCGAGGCGCAGGGGGTGACCGTCGGCGGCACCGGCTTCGGGGCGTACCTGCAGGCGATCCCGTTCATCTTCTTCGGCTGGGCAGCCCTGGCCGTCGCCCTCCTGATGAGCGTCGGCTGGCTGCCGAGGTTCGGCGCGATCAAGCGCGATGCGATCCGTGCCGAGCGCGATGGCGACGTCTTCCCGGTCGGCACGACCGACGAGGAGCGCAGGGCCGAGGGGGCGGCTCTCCTCGCCGAGCTGAAGGCGGACGACCCGGACGGCTCGACCGCGCAGCGCGTGGCGACAGCCCTCGCGACGTCGAACGAGACCGGGAGAAAGCCGCAGCCGTGGGGATTCCTGATCGCCATGGCCGTGCTCGTCGGAGTGACGATCGCGACGAACGCCAACGTGGTCGCCGGCACCGCCGCGTCTCTCGCGGTGACGATCGTGATCGTGCTCGTGCAGCGCCGACTCCGCATCCGCGGGGTGCTGGACGCCGCGCTCGAGGGCATCGAGAGCATGCTGTTCGTGATGGTGCTCACCGTGCTCGCGTTCATGGTGCAGGAGATGAACATCACCCTGCAGCTGGCGGAGTTCGTGATCCAGGTCACCGAGCCCGTGCTCACTCCGGCCCTGCTGCCGGCGATCGTGTTCGCGGTGTGCGGCGTCTACGCCTACGCGACGGGATCGTTCTGGGACCTGGCCGCCGTCATCACCCCGGTCGTCCTCCCTCTCGCGATCGCGCTCGGAGCGGATCCGATCCTCGCGGGTGCCGCCGTGTTCTCCGGTGCGGCGCTCGGCAGCACCACGTGCCTGTACGGCGACGGCATCATCCTCGCGTCGCGGTCGATCGGCATCAAGCCGATCAATCTGATGCTCGCGATCCTGCCCTACGCGGGGATCGCGGCCGGATTGTCGTTCGTGCTCTACCTGGTGACGGGATTCGTCACGGCGTAGTGCCGTCAGCGCGGGTCAGTTCGCGACGGCGACCAGGATGCCGAACGCGGCCTGACCCGCGAAGAAAACGACGAGGAACCCGAGGAGCGCGGCGGCCAGAGACAGGCGGCCGTCGAAGTCCTCGATGTCGGCCATGCCGATCTTGCGTGCCCGGAACGCCAGCACGAGTGTGGCGATTCCGAGGGCGAGCTGCACCCACGGGCTCGCGAGGTCGATGACCTTCGGGAAAGCGATCAGCACGGCGCCGATCACGCCCGTCGCGAAGCCGGTCCAGGTGAGGATGCGGACGTTGCGGCGGGCGTTCTCGGCAGACATGTGTCGAGCCTATCCGGGCTCAGGCGCCCGTCAGCACCAGCCAGAGCAGGGCGCCGTTGAGCGCGATCAGGAGCACGGAGGCGATCACACCTGCCGCCGTCGTCCAGCGGCTGTTCACCCAGGAGCCGAGGGTGCGTCGCTGCGCGGTCAGGGCGACCAGGGGGATCAGTGCGAACGGGATCCCGAACGACAGCACCACCTGGCTGAGGACCAGCGCGAGCGTCGGGTCGAAGCCGATGCCGAGGATCACGAGCGCCGGGATCAACGTGACCAGTCGACGGGCGAGCAGGGGGATGCGCACATGCAGCAGGCCGTGCATGATCTCCGCCCCGGCGTAGGCGCCCACCGAGGTCGACGCCAGCCCTGAGGCGAGCAGACCCACGGCGAAGAAGGTCGCCACGACCGGCCCGAGTCCGGCAGCGAGCGCGGCGTGCGCGCCCTCCAGGGAGTCGGTGCCCTCGACTCCCGCGAGGTTCGCGGCGGCGAGCAACAGGATGCACAGGTTCACGGAGCCGGCGACCACCATGGCGATCGACACGTCCCAGCGGGTGGCCGTGAGCAGGCGGCGGATGCGCGACGCCTCGGTGCGCACGGCCTCGTCGCCGATGTGGTCGGTCGCGGCGCCGAAGCGGTCGCGGGCCAGGGAGGAGTGCGCGTAGATCGCATGCGGCATGATCGTCGCGCCGAGGATGGAGGCGGCGAGCAGGACCGAGCCGGTGTCTTCGAACCGGGGCACCATGCCGCCGATGACGCCCGCCGGGTCGGGGGGCGCGACGAACACGCCTGCGACGAAGCCGATCGTGATGATCGCCATGAGCGCGATGATGACGAACTCGAACGGACGGGCACCGCGACGGCTCTGCACCGTGAGCAGGATCATCGAGACCGCGCCGGTGATGAGGCCGCCGAGCAGCAGCGGCACGTCGAACAGCAGGTTGAGGGCGACCGCGCCTCCGATGACCTCGGCCAGGTCGGTCGCCATCGCGACCAGCTCCGCCTGCAGCCAGTATGCACGGCGGGCCCAGGGGCGCGTGAGCCGTGAGCCCAGCAGCTCCGGGAGGCTCTGCCCGGTGACGACCCCGAGCTTGGCCGACAGGTACTGGATCAGCCAGGCCATCACGTTGCCCGCGACCACGACCCACACCAGCAGGTAGCCGTACTGCGCCCCTGCGGTCATGTTGCTTGCGACGTTGCCGGGGTCCAGATACGCGACGCCCGCGACGAGGGCAGGCCCGAGCAGCCACAGACTGCGCGGAGCCCTGGCCGGGGGAGCGGTCGGGTTCGTCATCGGAGCGGAAGCATTTTTAGGCACACCGAAACCGTAGCGTATTTTTCGGTGGACCTAAATATCCCCGGACGTGTGGCGGCGCTAGCCTGGCGAGATGGATGACGCGAGCACAGGATCGATCGCCCAACCCGGGTACGGCGTGGGCCCGTGGCCCGGAGGCGAGACGGCCTGGCCGGAGGGCGAGCAGTACGACCCTGAGCTCCTGGCGGCGGGGGACACCCGCAACGTGATCGACCGCTACCGCTACTGGCGGATGGAGGCGATCGTCGCCGACCTCGACACCCGGCGGCATCCGTTCCACGTCGCGATCGAGAACTGGCAGCACGACATGAACATCGGGTCGATCGTGCGCAGCGCCAATGCGTTCCTCGCCGACACCGTGCACATCATCGGCCGCCGCCGCTGGAACAAGCGCGGTGCGATGGTCACCGACCGCTACCAGCACGTCGTGCACCACGAAGACGTCGAGACGTTCGCCGCCTGGGCTGCGGCCGAAGGGGTCCCGATCATCGCGGTCGACAACGTCGAGGGAGCGGTACCCGTCGACAAGGCCGATCTGCCGCAGCGCTGCGTGCTGCTGTTCGGGCAGGAGGGTCCCGGCCTCTCAGCCGAGGCGCTCGCCGCTGCGTCCGCCCACATCGAGATCACCCAGTACGGATCCACGCGCTCGATCAACGCCAGCGCCGCGGCCGCCGTGATCATGTACGAGTGGTGCCGGAGATACGCGGCCTGAACCCGGCTCGTGTGATCGGTCAGCCGCGGTCGATGCCGAAGATGTGGCGATAGATCGCGCTCACGTCGCGATCGAGATGATCCATGCGCTCATGCACCGCCCGGATCTCCGTGCGCACGCCGGCGAACTCGCTGCCCGTCTCGGTGCGCACACTCGCGAACTCGTTCCGGAACTCGGTGCGCACGCTCGCGAACTCGTTCCTCATCTCGGTGCGCACGCTCGCGAACTCGTTCCGCATCTCGGTGCGCACGCCCTCGAATCCGTTCTGCATCGTGCGCAGGAACATCGTCGAGATCAGTGTGATCGTGCCGAACATCCCCGCGGCGAAGACGCCGATCAGAGTCCATACCTGTGGCTCCGTGATCCCCAACATCCCTTCAGTGTCCCTCGATCCTCGTCGAGGGCGCCAGGGGTCGGAGACGTAGTATTCCGCGGATTCCGGGCGTTGTGGAGAAGTCGTGATCGCCGGGTTCGGTGCAGTGTCAGGCCGTGGCGGAGAGCCAGCGCCCCGAGCGCACCCGCCAGCCCAGAGTCCCGAGTCGCGCGAGCAGGTACACGCCGAAGAAGGCGACCGCGAGCCACACGAGTCCCGCGGTGCCGTCGACCCCCGTCGCCGTGACGATCCACAGCGCGGGGAGGAACGGCACGAGGTTCAGGCCGCCGGCGATCGCGAGGTATCGGGCGTCGTTCGCGCCCATGAGCACCCCGTCGAGCACGAAGACCACACCGGCGATCGGCTGGGCGACGGCGAGCACGAGCAGCGCCGGTTGCACGAGGGAGGCGATCTCCGCTGATCCGGTGAAGACGATGCCGAGCACCCCCGACAGCGCGGCGATCAGCGCGCCGACGATCACGCCGAACCATGCGCCCCAAGCGACGGTGCGGGCCAGCACACGGTGCACCTGCTGCTCGTCTCCGGCTCCGAGTTCCTTGCCGATGAGCGCTTGCGCGGCGATCGCGAGGGCGTCGAGCGCGAACGCGGCGGCCGAGAAGATCGTGAAGACGATCTGCCATCCGGCCAGCTCGTCCGTGCCGATTCCGGTGGCGACGCCCACGGTCGCGAGCAGTGCGACGCGCAGGCTCACGGTGCGCAGGAACAGCCAGCCGCCCGATGTCGCGGTGCTGCGAAGACCCGCGCCCTGTGCGCGCAGCGAGGCGCTGTGCCGGGTGGCGAGACGACGGACGACCAGCACGTAGGCGGCGACCATCCCCCATTGCGCGGTCACGGTGCCGGCGGCGGAGCCCGCGATGCCCCAGCCGAGTCCGTAGATGAAGAGCCAGTTGAGCAGGGCGTTCGCGCCGAACCCGAGGCCCGCGATCCACAGCGGCGTCATGGTGTCCTGCATTCCGCGCAGGAGTCCGGTCGCGGCGAACACGATGAGCATGGCGGGAAGACCCCACATCGAGATCACGAGGTACTCGTTCGCCTGGGCGGCCACGGCTTCGCTGGCACCGAACAGCGAGACCAGCCACGGCGAGGAGACCGCTCCGATGACCGCGAGCACGGCGCCGAGCCCGAGGGCCAGCCACATGCCGTTGACTCCCACCGAGACGGCCTCTCCCGGCTGCCCCGCTCCGAAGCGCCGGGCGACGGCCGGCGTCGTGGAGTAGGCGAGGAAGACCATGAGTCCCACGATCGTCTGGAGCACGGCTCCTGCGATGCCGAGCCCGGCGAGCGGTGTGGTCCCGAGGTGCCCGACGAGCGCGGCATCCACGATCAGGAACGCGGGCTCCGCGATCAGCGCGCCGAGAGCGGGGATAGCCAGCCTCAGGATCTCTCGGTTGAGGGAGGCGCGCGCGGTCATCCTCCGAGCCTATGACCTGGCGCCGACCTCGCCCGCTGCCATGGACGTAGGGTGAAGGAGACCCGGATGTCACGGAGGTGCATCATGACGGACCCCAGAGACGCGGCGGCGCGGTACCTCGCACGCAGGAGCGAGCGTGCGGACGCCGACGGGAGCGCGGACGGCGACGCGAGCGAGGAGTCGGGGGCCGCACCGGGTTTCGCCGCTGCCGTCGATCCTGCGGCGTTCATCGAGACGGCGATCCAGGTGGCGATCCGTCGCGGAGAGTTCGACGATCTCCCCGGCGCGGGCAAGCCTCTCGAAGGGCTCGGGACCCACCACGATCCCGACTGGTGGATCCGCCGCAAGATCCAGACCGAGAACCTGACCGGCCTCGGGCCGCCCGCGATCCTGCTGCGCACCGAGGACAGGGAGTTGGACGACCAGCTCGACCTGCTCGGGCGCGAGTCCGATGTGCGCGACGTGCTGGAGGACTTCAACCGTCGCGTGCGGGAGGCGCGTCGCCAGCTTCAGGGCGGTCCGCCGGTCGTGACACCCCTCCGTGACGTGGATCACGAGGTGGCCGCCTGGGCCGAGCGCCGTGCCGCACGCCCGGCCCCTGCCCCTGCCGAGCAGCCGCGTCGCCGGCGCTTCCGCGCTCGACGACGCGACTGACCCGGACGCCCGCCCCTCCGCGACGCGATCCGGTCCCCTCTCGGCAGGTTCAGCCCTCCCGTCGCTTCAGCCCTCCCACAGGCCTGAAGCCGTCTCGGTGCCTTGTGCGCGACGCGCACGAAGCCATCCATCCACTCCGAGCCGTGCAGCGGCCGGGACGAGGAGCACGACGGCGGAGAGCATGACCATCGCCGGATACTGGGCGATCAGCTGATCGGCGCTCCAGTAGAGCATCAGTGTTCCGATCGACAGGAAGGCGGTGATCCTGGTCAGCAGGCCCGCGACCAGCAGCACGCCGAGGGCGACCTCGAGGGCGGGCATCACCACGCCGAACAGCTCGGGCGCCGCCCCCATGAACGACCCGAGCGGGGCGAAGAACCACGGCACCCGAGGGTTCCCCTCCGTGCTCTGTGCCACCAGCTCGATGTCGGCCGCCCCGAACCCCGCGCGGTACTTGAGGATGCCCTCGATCAGCCAGAGCACCCCGACCGCCACCCTGGCCCCGCCGCCGAGCAGCGAGAGGACCAGGGCGCGTGCCGGCCGCGCTCCGCTCATGAGAGCTCGGCTGCCCCGAACACGGCCTTCGCCTTGTCGCAGTGGATCACGACGTAGGAGTACTCGGACGTGTCGATGCCGTCGAGGGCGAAGGTCTGCGTCGCGGTGTCGAACGAGACCGCATCGACGAGCATGCCGGCGGAGACCGCGGCCTCGTCCGTGCCGTTCGTGAGGTACACGTGCAGGTCGGGTCCCTCGTCGGACGAGAACCCGGACAGGGCGATCTCGTCGTCGGACACGGTCACGGTGCCCGAAACCTTCTTCTCGTTCAGACCCATGAAAGTGCCGGTCTTCTCGGACATCTTCATCTCGGTCGTCGACGTGCCGGGATCCGCGCTCTGCGACGCCGACGACGAGGGCTTGGTGTCCTCGGTGGCGGCGGGGGAGCTGCACGCCGCGAGGGCGAGAGCGAGGGTGACGGCCGCGGTGGCGGCGAAGGCGGTCTTGCGCATGAGGTTCTCCTGTTCACGGTGTGTGCGACTGTGTGTCCGGAGCGACGGAGGCCGCGGCGGATCGCACTTCGAAGAACGCTACGAACGCGCGGAGGGCGATGGGGGAGACCTTTCAGAACCGTAAGGAACCGCCCGACGGCGCTGAGCCCGCGACTAGTGTCGACCCCATGCAGCAGGAGACCCCCAGGGGGCAGGAGGCACCCGGGCAGCAGACGACCGAGGTGGTGGTCGTCGAGGACGACCCCACCGTCAGAGCGGCCGTCGGCGCGTACCTGCGGGCCAACGGCTACGAGGTGTCGAGTTTCGGAGACGGTGTCTCGGCGCGCACAGCCCTGCGCGAGAGGACGCCGGACGTGGTGATCGTCGACCGCATGCTGCCGGGGATCAGCGGGGACGAGCTCTGCCGCGACCTGCGCTCGTTCTCCGATGTGCCGATCATGATGCTGACCGCTCTCGGGCAGGTGGACGACCGCATCGAAGGGTTCGAGTTCGGCGTCGATGACTACCTTGCCAAGCCCTTCTCGCTGCGGGAGCTGTCGATGCGCGTCGGCGCCCTGGTCCGCCGCGCGCAGGCCGTCCAGGCCGCGGCGGGCGAGGTGCGCGCCGGAGTGTTCGCGATCGATCCGCTTCGTCGCCGTGTCTGGGTGCGTGGCGAGGAGATCGCCCTCACCGGCCGCGAGTACGATCTGCTGCTCTTCCTCGCGCGCAACGAGGGGCGAGCACTCGGGCGGGAGGAGATCCTGCGCGAGGCGTGGGGGTGGAGCTTCGGCGAGGCATCGACCGTCACGGTGCATGTGCGCCGGCTCCGGGAGAAGATCGAACAGGATCCGCGCGACCCCGTCCACCTGCGCACGGAGTGGGGCGTCGGCTACCGGTTCTCGACCGACGGGGACCGATCATGATCGTGCTCGCCGCACCCGATGTGCTGCTGATCGTGCTGACGTGCCTGCTGGCGGCCGTGGTCGTCGCGGCGCTCACCCTCGCCCTGTTGCGAATGCTCCGGCGCCGGTCGGTCCGTGCGCAGCTCATGCTGGTCGCCAGCGCAGGGGTCGTCACGATGGCGGCTTCGGTCGTCGCGATTGCGGTGGAGATGTACATCTCCACACACGACCTCACGGTGCTGCTCGCCGTGATCGGGGTGTCCCTCGTCCTGGGGCTGGCGACCGCCTGGGTCGCGGCGAGAGCGATGAGGGCGTCGTTCGACCGTTTCTCGGCATCGCTCGAGGAGATGGGCCGCGGCGGAGTGATCGTCGCGGGAGCCGGCGGATCCCGCGAACTGGACGGCCTGTCGATGCAGCTGGCCGAGGTCTCGGCGAAGGTGGATGCCGCCAACGCCGAGCTGGAGCGTCTCGATTCGGCCCGGCGGCGCTTCTTCGCCTGGATCTCTCACGACCTCCGCACTCCCCTGACGGCGGTGCGCGCGCTCGCCGAGTCGATCGAGGACGGGGCTGCCGACGCACCGGAGCGCTTCGCCGGGCAGGTGCGGGCGCAGGTGGAGACGATGAGCCGCATGGTCGACGAGCTGTTCGAGCTGTCGAAGCTGACATCCGGCGCCGTGCAGCTGCAGACGCAGCAGGTCGAGCTGCTCGATGTGGTCTCCGACGCGGTCGCCGACGTCGCGGTCGCGGCTGCCGCACACGACGTGCGCATCGTCGAGCGCGGGGTGGGTGGGCACGTGCTCTGGGCCGATCCGCATCAGCTCGGGCGCATCATCGTCAATCTGCTGACGAACGCGATCCGGCACGCGCCACGCGGCACGGAGATCGTCATCTCCGCCACCGAGGCGGACCGGAACAGACTCGTGCTCGGCATCCTCGATCACGGAGCCGGAGTGGCGGTGGAAGACCTCGACCGCATGTTCGACGTGGGCTGGCGCGAGGACGCCGCCCGCACCTCGGCCGGCGATCAGGGCGGTGTCGCCTCCGGAGCGGGGCTCGGACTGTCGATCGCCCGCGGCCTCGCCCGTGCCCACGGCGGCGAGGTGTTCGCCGAGCGCACCGACGAGGGATTCCGCATGAACGTGCTCCTGCCGTTCGGGGGAGGCGGGTCATAGGCTGGAGCGCATGACTGACGTTCTTCCCGTGGGCCTCGCCCTTGATGAGTTCAGCTCCGACATCCGCCCCCAGGACGACCTGTATCGCCACGTGAACGGCGCCTGGCTCGCCCGTACCGAGATCCCGGGCGACAAGGCGCGCTGGGGCTCGTTCCACCTTCTCGCCGAGCAGGCGGAGAAGGATGTGCGCGCCATCATCGAGGAGTCGCAGGACGCCGCGGAAGGCACGCTCGCCCGCAAGATCGGCGACCTGTTCGCGAGCTTCATGGACACCGAGCGCATCGATGCCGCCGGTGTCGCCCCGCTCGCCGAGACGCTCGCCGAGATCGATGCGATCGCCGACGTTCCGACGTTCCTGCGCACGGTGGGCGCCTACGACCGCGACGGCCGCGCCTCGATCATCGGTCTCTACGTCGACGGCGACCCCGGCAACCCCGAGCGCTACCTCCCCGTGCTCGTGCAGTCGGGTCTGTCGCTTCCCGACGAGAGCTACTTCCGGCTCGACACCTTCGCCGACACGAGGACCGCGTACCGCGCGCACCTCGAGCGTCTGCTGACCCTGGCCGGCGTGGGCGATGCCGCGGCGAACGCCGACCGCGCGATCGTTCTCGAGACCGAGTTGGCGGGCCACCACTGGGACAACGTGCGCAGCCGTGACGCCGTGGCGACGTACAACCTCAAGACCTGGGACGAGCTGCAGGCACTCGCGGGCGTCGACCTGGCTCCGTGGCGCGAGGCGGTCTCGCCGTCGAACCCCACCGCTTTCGACGAGGTCGTCGTCGCGCAGCCCAGCTTCTTCGAGGGGCTCGGTTCGCTGCTGACCCCCGAGCGGCTGGACGACTGGAAGGCCTGGCTGCGGGCGAAGGCCGTGCACGCCGCCGCCCCGTACCTGACCGACGACCTCGTGCAGGAGAACTTCTCGTTCTACGGCACCGAGCTCACCGGAGTGCCGACGATCCGGGAGCGCTGGAAGCGTGGCGTCTCGCTCACCGAGGGGGCGCTCGGCGAGGCCATCGGCAAGGTCTACGTCGAGCGGCACTACCCGCCGACGGCGAAGGCCGCCATGGACGAGCTGGTCGCGAACCTGATCGAGGCGTATCGGCGGAGCATCACCGACCTCGAGTGGATGACGGCCGAGACCCGCGAGCGCGCGCTCGCCAAGCTCGACTCGTTCACCCCGAAGATCGGGCATCCCGAGGTGTGGCGCGACTACTCCAGCCTCGAGATCGACAGGGGAGACCTGTTCGGCAACGTGCGCCGGGCGTC
Source organism: Microbacterium sp. CCH5-D1 (assembly GCF_001557335.1). NCBI lineage: Bacteria > Bacillati > Actinomycetota > Actinomycetes > Micrococcales > Microbacteriaceae > Microbacterium > Microbacterium sp. CCH5-D1. The sequence goes on along the minus strand of NZ_LSJW01000256.1, from coordinate 23,769 downwards.
GATCTTCGAGCACGACCGCAACGTCGACAAGGTGGGCAAGCCCATCGATCGCGACGAGTGGCACATGCCGCCGCAGATGGTCAACGCGTACTACAACCCGTCGATGAACGAGATCGTCTTCCCCGCGGCCATCCTGCAGTACCCGTTCTTCGACGCAGGGCGTGACGCCGCGGCGAACTACGGCGGCATCGGTGCGGTCATCGGTCATGAGATCGGGCACGGCTTCGACGACCAGGGCAGCCGCTACGACGGCGATGGACGCCTGCAGGACTGGTGGACCGATGCCGACCGCTCGGCGTTCGAGGAGCGCACCAAGGCGCTCATCGCGCAGTACGACGCGCTCGTCCCGGAGGGCCTCGATGCCGAGCACCACGTGAACGGCGCGCTCACCATCGGCGAGAACATCGGCGACCTCGGCGGTCTCGGCATCGCGTTGAAAGCATACGAGCTGTCGCTGGACGGCCAGGAGGCCCCGGTCATCGACGGGTACACGGGGGTGCAGCGCCTGCTGCTGTCATGGGCGCAGGTGTGGCAGCAGAAGAGCCGTGACGCCGAGACGCTGCGCCTGCTCACGATCGACCCGCACTCGCCCAACGAGTTCCGCTGCAACCAGATCGTGCGCAACATCGACGCCTTCTACGAGGCGTTCGGCGTGACCGAGTCCGACGCGCTGTGGTTGCCTGCGCCGTCGCGTGTGACCATCTGGTGACAGATCGTCGCACTCTGTGAATCATCCCCCGGCGGTGGGGTTACGATAGCCCTGCCGCCGGGGATCGCCTTCCCGCGGTATCCCGCACATCCACCCCCCTAAGGATCAGCGTGGGCGCTCTCGAGCCTGGTGAAGGCTTCCGCAACTCCTCGGCCCCCGAGTCTCTCGACGGTGCCCAGGAGGCCTCGGGTGCTGGGCGCCGTTCGCAGCGCACCAGCCGCCGGCTTCCGCGCCGCGCGGCGGCGGGACGACGCTCGTTCACGGCCACGCTCCGTGCGCTGGAGGGGCTGGTCGATTCCGGAGCGCAGGTCTCGGTGCACGTGGTCGACCTCGACAACCATGTGCATGTGCTGGCCGGCGACGACCACGTGACGATGCCGATCGCCGGTCTCGGCGTGGTGCCGCTTTTGATCGAGGTCGCTGCGGGCTTCCAGAGCGGTGCTCTCGATCCGTTCGAGATCGTCGAGCGGGAGAGTGTCGACGCCGTGGAGACCTCGGGGCTGTGGCGGCATCTGCACGCGCCGGCGCTGCCCCTGGAAGACCTCGCGGTGATGGCGGCGACCGCGGGCGATCCGATCGCGGTGAACGCCCTGCTGCAGCGGGTGGGGCATGATCGCGTGCGTGAGCGCATCGAGTCGCTCGGACTGCGCCGCACGGCTCTGCTCGATCGCTTCCGCGACCGCCGCGGCCCCGACGACGCCCCGCAGGTGGCCGTGGGGTCGGCGCGCGAGCTCGCCGGGCTGTTCTCCGCCCTCGTGAACTCGCAGGTGGTCGATGTCGCCGTCAGCGCACAGGTGTCCGAGTGGCTCAGCCTCAACCAGGATCTGAGTCTGGTCGCGGCCTCCACCGGCCTCGACCCTTTCGCCCACGATCACGATGCGCACGGCCTGCTGTTCGTGAACAAGACCGGGAGGGATCGCGGAGTGCGGGCCGAGGCGGGTGTGCTGGCCGGGCCCCGAGCCGGTGTCGCGTACTCGCTCATCGTGTGCTTCGACGACCTCTCGATCACCCACCGTCTGCGCGCGCACGACGCCTTCCGCGTGCTCGGCGTCGAACTCATGGAGTACACGCACTGACGTCGACGCGGGCGAGCTCACCCGCACCGCTAGCATCGGGGGATGCCTCGATCTGACTGGACCCCGCATCGCCGCGACGACGGCGAGCTGCTCGGGTGGATCCATCCCGAGGGTGAGGACTGGGTGGCGGTCGACGTGCTCGGACGCCCCGCGTCGGTTCCCACCGAATGGCTCGACGCCGAAGCGGCACTCGAGGAGCACGGCATCGCCTGGCTCGCCGACCCCTGGATGCTCGAGGGCGAGGCGCTGTTGGACGGCGAGGCCGACCGTCCGCTCCGGGTGCGCATCCTCGAGGTGACCCCCGACGAAGACGGTTCGCCCGGTCGAATCGTCGTGAAGATCGACGACTTCGGCGACATGACGCGTCCGGCTGCTGCGCAGTTCGTCCTGGCATGGCCGATCCCGGACCGCCTCCGCCCGCCGCGCGCCGACGACCCCGACCCCCGCACGATCGCCGGCTGACGCCGACGCGTCTCAGCCCGGCAGCGAGGGGCGCTGCTCGGAGCTCCGCTGCTTCGGGATGAACAGCGACAGCACCACCGCGATGATGCCGGCGGCGATGGCGAGCCAGAAGCACACCTCGAAGGCAGCGCGTGTCGGGACGGCGACTCCGCCGACGTCGACGCTCATCGCGGCGAGGACACCGCCCATCACCGCCGAGGCGCTGGATGTGCCGACCGATCGGAACAGGGCGTTCAGTCCGTTGGAGGCTCCGGTCTCGTTCGCCGGGACCGAGCGCATGATGATCATCGGCATGGCCGCGAACGTGAACCCGATGCCCACTCCGATGAAGATGTTGGCCACGAAGATGTGCCACACCTCGGAAGACCACAGCAGCACGAAGACATAGGCGAGCACGATCGCGCCGGCACCGACCGTGAACAGCGGACGCGGTCCGACGGTGCGCTCGAGCCAGCCGGAGAGGGGCGAGATGACCATCATCACGAGACCGGCCGGCATGATCACGAGGGAGGCGGCGAGCATGTCGAGGCCGAACCCCGCACCGCCGATCGTCGGCATCTCGAGCAGCTGTGGGAACGTGACGTTCGAGGCGAAGAGCGCGAAACCCATCCCGATCGCGGCGATGTTCGTGAACAGCACCGCGGGGCGGGCGGCGACACGCAGGTCGAGCAGCGGATCCTTCGTGCGCAGCTGATACCAGCCCCACACCAGCAGCAGCACGAGTCCGCCGATGATGCAGGTGAGCGTCAGAGGAGACGTCCATCCCCATTGCGCACCCCGCGAGACGAAGAGCAGGATGCCCGTGAGGCCGATCGCGAGTCCGATGGCTCCGATCACGTCGAGCCGCCCGGGAGAGCGCAGCACATCTTCGGGGATCACCGCCAGCACCAGGGCGAGGCCGACGACACCGAGTGAGGCGGCGAGCCAGAAGAGCATGTGCCAGTCGGCGTTCTGGGCGAGGAGCGCGGCCACCGGCATCCCGATCGCGCCGCCGACGCCCATCGTGGCGCTCATGAGGGCGACCGCGGTGCCCAGCCGTTCAGGAGGGAGCACATCGCGCATGATCGCGATGCCGAGCGGGACGACGCCGGTCACCGCACCCTGCAGCGCGCGGCCGATGATCACGCCGACGATCGAGCCGGAGACGGCGGCGATCACGGACCCGAGGATCAGGATCGCGAGCAGGGCGATCACGACACGGCGTTTTCCGTACATGTCGCCGAGCCGGCCCGAGATCGGGGTGGCGACCGCGGCGACGAGCAGCGTGATCGTGACGACCCAGGTGGTGTCCTCGCGGGAGGCGTTCAGCAGCTGGGGCAGCTCGGCCTGCAACGGCACGACCAGCGTGAACATGAACGACGAGCAGAGCCCCGCGAAGGCGAGGACCGCGACGATCGCCCAACGGGGAGGAGTGCGGGAGAGACGCTTCCTCGCTCTGTCATCGCTCGCACCCATCGGCTCAGGCTATCGCCGAATCCTCGTGCCGGATTCCTCGAACGGGCCGAGGAGGGGCAGACTGGGTGCGTGCGAACCATCCGTGATCTCGACACCGTTGAACTCATCCTCGACGCCCAGGGCCTGCTCGACTCCATCAGGGGTCCGCAGCGCGTGGTGGATGCCGGAACCCTGCGCGCCCTGCAGCAGTCGGGCAACTACGTCGTCGGCTTCTTCGACGGCGAGGGCGACGACGAGCGCATGGTCGGCGCGTCCATCGCCTTCTTCGGCGAGCCGGCCCGACGTGCGATGCACTCCCACATCACCGCCCTGCTGCCCGAGTACCGCGGGCGCGGCTGGGGTCGCGAGCTCAAGGAGCATCAGCGACAGTGGGCGTTCTCCCGCGACGTCGGCCGCATCACGTGGGTGTTCGATCCGCTGGTGGCGCGCAACGCGCACTTCTTCTTCACGGTGCTGGGTGCCCGTGCCACCGGATACTCGGTCAACCGCTACGGCATCTTCGGCGGCGGTGACGCGGGCGACGAGAGCGACCGACTCGACGTCGAATGGGCACTCGCCGACATCGCCAAGCCCCCGGCCGACGACGCGGTCGTGGAGACCCTCGAGATCCCGGCCGACATCGAGGCGCTGCGCGTCTCCGATCCTGCGGCCGCCCACGAGTGGCGCCTGCGCCTGCGTGCGCAGATGGAGGGCCTGCTCGGCAGCGGCCTCCGGATCGCCGGGTACGACACCGAACGCGGCTACCTCTTCACGGCGTGATGCGGGATGCGCGGAGTGCTCAGCGCACCCCGCGCATCAGCTTCAGCACGGGCTTCACGCTGAGCAGCAGTCCGATGCCGACGACGATCGCGATGCCGCCGAGGATCGAGAAGAACGGCACCTCGTCGTCGGGGTTGTAGAACCGCACGAGCTCGCCTGAGATCGCCGTGCCGAGCGCGATCGACAGGAAGAACAGCGCGACCATCTGGGTGCGGAAGACGGTCGGTGCGAGCTTGGTGGCCGCCGACAGGCCGACGGGGGAGATGAGCAGCTCCGCCACGGTGAACACGAAGAGGATCCCGACGATCGCGAGCAGCGGTGTGGAGTTCTCCCCGCCACCGGCGAACGGCAGGAAGAGCAGGAACGCCGACCCCATGATGATCGCCGCCAGGGCGAACTTGACCGGCGTCGAGGGCTGACGCTTACCCAGACGGGTCCAGATCGCCGCGAAGACGCCCGACAGGATGATGATGAAGACCGGGTTGATCGACTGCACCCACGACACGGGCATCTCCCAGCCGAACAGGTTCCGGTCCAGGCGCTGGTCGGAGTAAATCGTCAGCACCGTGAACTGCTGCTGGTACAGCGACCAGAACGCGACGCTGGTGATGAAGAGCGGCAGGAAGGCCCACACGCGCGAGCGTTCGGTGGCGTCGATCCGACGGCTGCCGAGGATCACCGAGAAGTAGGCGACGGCGGCGATGATCGTGACGCCGATAACCAGGGCGGCCAGGTTGTCCGGGCGGATCACCCCGGTCAGCACCAGGACGGTGATGACCACCACCGCGGCTCCGGCGATGACTCCGACCAGGAGGTACCGGGACTTCGGGAGCGGATTCGGCACCTCACGCGCTGAGGCGGGGAGCGACTTGCGGCCGAACGAGTACTGGATGAGTCCCAGCGTCATGCCGATGGCCGCGAGGCCGAAGCCGTAGTGGAAGCCCAGCGACGACTGCAGGATGCCGGTGAGGATCGGGCCCAGGAACGCGCCGAGGTTGATCCCGAGGTAGAAGAGCGAGAAGCCCGCGTCGCGTCGAGGATCGTCTTCGCTGTAGAGAGTGCCGACGACGGACGACGCATTCGCCTTGAGTCCACCGGATCCGACGGCCACGAGCACGAGACCGACGCCCACACCGACCGCGCCGGGGAGCAGCGCGAGGGCGAGGTGTCCCGCGACGATGACCATCGCGCTGACGAACAGCACCCGCTCGGCGCCGAAGAGGCGATCCGCGAGCCAGGCTCCCAGGATCGTCGACAGGTAGACCGATCCTCCATAGGCGCCAACGATGCCGCCGGCGACCGCCTTGGGGATGCCGAGGCCGCCCTCGGTCACCTCGAAGTACAGGTAGATGAGCAGGATGCCCTGCATGCCGTAGAAGCTGAAGCGCTCCCACATCTCGACGCCGAAGATGTGCACCAGTGCCCACGGCTGCCCGAAGAAGCGGGTGTCGTCGTCGCGGGTCCGCGGTGTTCGCGCTGCAGTGCTCATCCCCAGGACGCTACTCCGGCGCAGCCGCGGAGGCCAGGGAGCGCGCGGGAACGACGGATAGAATGGGATGCCCGTGTTCGCGGGTTCTCCTCCCGCATCCGACCATTGGAGCCACCATGGCCGAACAGTCCCGCCTCGACAAGGTCATCGCCCTCGCCCGCCACCGCGGGTTCGTGTTCCAAGCGGGTGAGATCTACGGCGGTTCCCGGTCGGCCTGGGACTACGGCCCCCTGGGCACGGAGCTCAAGGAGAACATCCGCCGCCAGTGGTGGCAGACCTTCGTGCGGGGTCGCGGCGACATGGTGGGCCTGGACTCCAGCATCATCCTCCCCAAGCGCGTGTGGGAGGCGTCGGGCCACGTCGCGACCTTCACCGACCCGCTGGTCGAGTGCCTGCAGTGCCACAAGCGCTTCCGTGCCGACAACCTCATCGAGGACTTCGAGGCGCGCAAGGGCCGCAAGGCCGAGAACGGTCTGGCCGACATCCCCTGCCCGAACTGCGGCACCAAGGGGCAGTACACCGAGCCGAAGGCCTTCTCCGGTCTGGTGAAGACGTATCTCGGCGTGGTCGACGACGAGTCCGGCCTCTACTACCTGCGCCCCGAGACCGCGCAGGGCATCTTCGTGAACTTCTCGAACGTGCTCACCGCGAGCCGCAAGAAGCCTCCGTTCGGCATCGGCCAGGTCGGCAAGGCCTTCCGCAACGAGATCACCCCCGGCAACTTCATCTTCCGCACGCGCGAGTTCGAGCAGATGGAGATCGAGTTCTTCACGCCGCCGGCTGAGGCCCAGGAGTGGTTCGAGCACTGGGTCGAGGCCTGCTGGAACTGGTTCATCGACCTCGGCATCGATCCGGAGAACATGCGTCAGTTCGACGTGCCGGAAGACGACCGCGCGCACTACTCGGCCGGCACGATCGACGTCGAGTACAAGTTCGGCTTCGCGGGCAAGGAGTGGGGCGAGCTCATGGGTGTCGCCAACCGCACCGACTACGACCTCTCCAGCCACAGCGAGGCATCCGGCCAGAGCCTGACGTACTTCGACCAGGCCACGGGCGAGCGCTACACCCCGTACGTGATCGAGCCGTCGTTCGGCCTCACCCGCGCGATGATGGCGTTCCTCGTCGACGCCTATGTTGAGGAGCAGGTGCCCAACGCCAAGGGCGGCACCGACGTGCGCACGGTGCTCAAGCTCGACCCGCGCCTCGCTCCGGTCAAGGCCGCGGTGCTGCCGCTGTCGCGCAATGAGAAGCTGTCGCCGCTCGCCCGCGAGGTCGCCGACACGCTCCGCAGCTCGTGGGCCGTCGACTTCGACGACGCGGGTGCCATCGGCCGCCGCTACCGTCGCCAGGACGAGATCGGCACCCCGTTCTGCGTCACGGTCGACTTCGACTCTCTCGACGACCGTGCGGTCACCGTGCGCGACCGCGACACCATGGCGCAGGAGCGCGTCTCGATCGACGAGCTGCAGGCCTACCTCGCGGAGCGTCTGCGCGGCGCCTGAGCGCTCTCACCTCTCTCTCCCTCTCGCTCTCGCTCGCCCTTCGCCGAGACCCATCCCCACCGCCGAGACCCATCGTGATCGGAGCACGTAGGAGTGGGTCTCGAAGGGGAGGGTGGGTTTCGATCCCCGTCATGATCCCCGCACGGCGCGCGCGTAGCGCTCGGAGAGGAGCTGCAGGCGGGGGAGCAGCTCGGGCGGACTCTCGACCGTGAAATCCATCATCAGCATCCCGATGTAGGCGGCGATGGTGTCGAGGCTGTCGGCACCGGTGACGAGGATGCAGTGCTCGTCGTCGACGGGTTCGACCACCCCGACCGCGGCGTGGATGCGGTCGAGCACGGCCTCCGCCGGCGCGTCGATGCGCAGTCGGGCGTGCACGATCCACCCGCTCACCGCGATGGTCCGCATCGCGAAGGCCGTGTAGTCGCCACCCGGGAGCGGTCGCGCGTCGAAGCGGCGGTGCGTCGGCATCCGCAGGTCCATCCAGTCGACCCGGTACGTTCCCCACTCGTCGGCGTCGGGGTCGCGTGCCACGAGGTACCAGCGCCGCACCCAGGTGAGCAGCCGATACGGCTCGACCAGCCGGGGAGCCCCCTCGTAGTCGAAGCGCAGCCACTCCTGGTCGCGGATGGCGCGCGCGATGGCCTGCAGCGACGCGGCGTCGACTTCGGGGTCGGGCGCGTCGGTGTCGTTGTTCTCCGGGGCGCGGTCGACGCTGGATCGGAGCGCGTCGACGGTGGGGCGCAGGTGCGACGGCAGCACCTGTTCCAGCTTGGCGAGCGCTCTCGCCCCCGACTCTTCGACCCCCGCGATGCCGGCGGCGGCGCGGAGTCCGACCGTGACCGCCACGGCCTCCTCATCGTCGAGGAGGAGCGGAGGGAGGGTGCCGCCCGCCCCGAGACGATATCCGCCGACGGATCCGCGCGTGGCGTCGACGGGATACCCGAGTTCGCGCAGTCTCTCGATGTCGTGCCGCACGGTGCGCGAGGAGACACCGAGTCGGACCGCGAGGTCGGTGCCGGAACGCCCGGGGCCGGTCTGCAACAGGGCCAGCAGCGCGAGCAGTCGAGCGGTCGGATCAGCCATCGGAACTCCTCGAAAAGTCGTGCATCCATTAGGAACGAATCCAACCTAATGCGCTCCTATCTTCGAGCTATGGACAACACGACGCTCAGCTTCCGCCCCTTCACCGTCTCGGTCTCCGCTGCCGAGATCGCCGATCTCCACGATCGCCTCGCCCGCACCCGCCTTCCGCAGCCCTGGCCGACGGACGACTGGGATGCGGGCACCCCCAACTCCTACCTGCGTGAAGCCGTCGCCGCCTGGCGCGACTTCGACTGGGCAGCCGCTCAGGAGAGGATCAACGCCGTCCCGCACTTCACCACCGAGATCGACGGCCAGACGATCCATTTCCTCCACGTGCGTTCGGCTCACGAAGGTGCGACCCCACTGCTGCTCGCCCACACCTACCCCGGCTCCTCGATCGACTACCTCGACCTGATCGATCGGCTGGTCGATCCCGTGGCGCACGGCGGCCGTGCCGAGGACGCGTTCGACCTCGTGATCCCGGATGCACCGGGCTACGGGTTCTCGCAGCCTCTGGCGTCGGCGGGGTGGACGACGGCGCGGGTCGCGGAGGCGTACGACCGTCTCATGCGCGGTCTCGGTTACGAGAGCTACGGCATCCACGGTTCCGACAACGGCGCCATGGTCGCTCGGGAACTCGGACTGCGGGAGCCCGAGGGCTTCCTCGGCCTGCACGTGCTGCAGCTGTTCTCGTTCCCCTCGGGTGACCCCGCGGAGTTCGAGAAGCTCGAGCCTGCGGACTACGCCGGCCTGGAGCACATGCAGTGGTTCCAGTCGGTGGGCGGGTACAACACGATGAACTCGTCGCGTCCGCAGACCGTGTCGGTGGGGATCAGCGATTCCCCGGTGGGGCTGCTGGCCTACAGCGAGCTGTTCAACTCGTTCGGCAACGGTACGTCCCTGGTGCCGCTGGAGAAGATCCTGCTCGAAGTCAGCGTGAACTGGTTCGCGAACGCGGCATCGGGCATGAGCCGCAGTTACCTCGAGAACGCCAGGGCGGATGCCGCTGCTGCTGCCGAGGGCGTAGAGCCGCAGATCAACGCCGCGCGCACCGGGGTCGCGGTGTTCGCGGACGACTTCCAGACGATCCGGGTCTTCGCCGAGCGCGACAACTCGAACATCGTGCACTGGAGCCGCTTCGAGGAGGGAGGGCACTTCGCCGCCCTGGAGCGCCCCGACCTGCTGGCCGGCGACATCCGCGCGTTCTTCGCCCCGCAGCACTGACTCCTGTCACGTCGGGCCAGACCCACGCTCCTCGCCGAGACCCATCCGCGCAAACGCTGTTGCGGATGGGTCTCGGCGCGCAGCATGGGTCTCGAACCTCGCGAGCATGCGAGCATGCTCGTGGCGCGACTCTTCGCCCGGACTCAGCCCGTGACCGTGAGGCGCACGCCCTCGCTGCCGCCGGCCTCGACCCAGGCCAGCGAGCGCTCCAGGATGCCGCGCAGCACGTCCAGATCGACCTGCTCCAGGTCTTTGATGTACAGGCAGCCGACACCGGTCGTGTGGGGGCCGAGCTCCGCCAGAGCTTCGGTGTGCGCGTCCACTCCGTCGAACAGGTAGATCGTCGTCGCGGCCTTGCGCGGGGCGAAGCCGAGCAGCCCGCTGTCGCCCTCCGTGCCGGTGGGGTAGCGGTAGTGGCAGGAGCCGAATCCGATGATGGTGCCCCAGGTCTGCGGCTCGCGACCGGTGATCTCCTGCATGAGCGCGGTCAGCGTCTCGGCGTCCCTGCGGCGCACTGCGGGGGAGGAGCGGGCGATGAGCCCGGCTACGTCATCCCCCGTCGGCTTCACTTCGTGGCCTTCGCCGCCGCCTTCATGGCCTTCTTGTGCTCGCGCACCTTGGCGAGGGAGTCGGGCGAGACGATGTCGGCCACGCTGCGGTACGACCCGTCCTCGCCGTAGGGGGCTGATGCCTCGCGCCAGCCCTCGCCGGTGAAGCCGTACTGCTTGCCGAGGAGGGCGAGGAAGATCTTGGCCTTCTGCTCTCCGAACCCGGGGAGTGCTTTGAGCCGCTTGAGCACCTCGGGTCCTGACGGGTCGCCCTGGGTCCACAGCGCGGCCGCGTCGCCGCCCCAGTCGTCGACCAGGGTCTGGCACAGCGTCTGAACGCGCGTCGCCATCGACCCGGGGAACCGGTGCACGGCGGGGGTCTGCTTGAAGGCCTCGAGGAACTCGTCCGGCGCCATGCCGGCGATGGTGGCGGCATCAGCCGCTCCGGTGCGCTGCTCGATCTTGAGCGGACCGGCGAACGCGGTCTCCATCGGCACCTGCTGGTCGAGCAGCATCCCCACCAGCAGAGCCAGCGGGTTGTCGGTCAGCAGCTCGTCGGCGGCGGTGTGTCCGGTGATGTGAAGGGCCATGCCTCCAGTCTGCCACCGCGTGGGCTGAGCGCGTCAGGCGCTGGCGGCGTCGTCCACGGAGTCGGCCTCCGGCGCGATGCCGTACAGGGCGGCCAGCGCGGCGGTGAACTCGTCGGCGCGGCCCGCGGCAGCGAGTTCGTGCGCACGCACCGTCGGGGTGTGCAGCAGCACGCCGGAGAGGTGTCGCAGGGCCTGCTCGACCTTGCCGTCCTCGTCGCCGCGTGCGCGGGCCCGGGCGATCTCCCGCTCGAGCAGCTCGAAGATGTGCGAGCGGAAGGCCACGACCGACGGGGTCACACTCTGGCGCGCGCCCACCACGTGGAAGGTCTCGGCGGCCTCGCGGACGACGCTGCGAGCGGCATCCGTCGCCTGCAGCTCTTCGAGGGGCGCGTGCAGTCGGATGGTCTCGAGGTCGAGCAGTGCGACGCCCTCGAGCGACGCGACGGCGGGGTCGACGTTGCGGGGCATGCCGAGGTCGACCACGAGCTGACTGTGCGTGCCGACGGGGCAGCCCGCCGCGGCGGGGCCGGTCGGCAGCTGCAGGTGCTCAGGGCCGAGGACCGGTTCCGTGGCGGTGGTGCAGGTGATGAGAAGGCTCGACCGTGCCGCGGTGCGGGCGTACTCGTCGGCGGTGATCGGCCGGATGCCGTGCTTCGCGGCGAAGACCTCGGCACGGCCGGAGGGCGAGTACACCGAGATGTTCACGGCGCCGCGCTCGCGGAGCGTCGCGAGGGTGACGGCCGCGTAGGCGCCGGTTCCGACCAGCAGCACACGCTCCGCAGACCAGTCGGCGATGCGGCTGTCGGCGAGTTCGAGCGCGAGGCGCACCAGAGAACGACCGGCGCGGCCGAGGGCGGTCACGTTCTTGACCTTGCGCTGAGCCTGGCTGGCGCGCTGGAAGAGGCGCTCGAGCTCGGGCGAGGTGGTGCCGTCCTTGCGAGCGGACTTGAGGGCGCGGCGCACCTGACCGGCGATCTCGCCCTCTCCGGAGACGACGGACTCGAGCCCGGATGCCACGGAGAACAGGTGCTCGGCGACGCGACGTCCGGCGTGGACGGTGTAGGCGCCGTCGAGGTCGGCGGCGGGGATGCCGGTGGCGGACTCGACCGCTTCGATCACGGCTTCGACGCCGATGGCGCCTGCGGCGGTGACCGGTTCGTCCATTTCCACGTACGCCTCGAAGCGGTTGCACGTCGCCAGCACGACCGCACCCTGCACACACGGCGTCATGCCCACGATGGTGGGAGCGACGTCGTCGGGGGTGCGGCTCAGGCGTTCGAGCAATTCGAAGGAGGCGGTCTTGTGACTCGCCGTGACACACAGCAGCACAGATCGATTGTACCGGAGCGTCTGCGGGCGAAGGGTCGGTAGCTCGAACTCGGCGGCTCCATAAGGGGTGGATGGGAGGATGGGAGTATGGCCCTCTCCGATGCCCCGCTCCTGCGCGCCCTCGCCGGCGACCGTCCCGCACACGCCCCCGTGTGGTTCATGCGGCAGGCGGGCCGCTCCCTCCCGGAGTACCGCGAGCTGCGTGTGGGCACCCGGATGCTCGACGCCTGCCTGACTCCCGACCTCGCCGCGGAGATCACCCTGCAGCCGGTGCGCCGTCACGGTGTGGACGCGGCCGTCTTCTTCAGCGACATCGTCACCCCGCTGCGGCTCGCCGGGGTCGAGGTGGAGATCGAGCCGGGTCGCGGTCCGGTGTTCGCGAACCCGGTGCGCACGGCGGCCGACGTCGAGCGCGTCACCGCGATCGATCCGGACGATCTGGACGGCACGGCCATCGCCGAGGCCGTGCGGCTCGTCACGGCCGAGCTCGGCGACACCCCGCTGATCGGATTCGCGGGCGCCCCGTTCACCCTCGCCGCCTACCTCGTCGAGGGCGGGCCGTCCAAGGAGCACCTGCGGGCCAGGGCCATGATGCATTCCGACCCGGAGTCGTGGAACCGCCTCGCGGGCTGGTTGGCGCGTGTCTCCCGTCGCTTCCTCGAGACCCAGCGCGACGCCGGGGCATCCGTCGTCCAGCTCTTCGACAGCTGGGCCGGTTCCCTCAGCACGGCGGACTACCGCGCCTTCGTGGCCCCGCACTCGCACGCCGCCCTGTCCGGCATCGGCCTGCCGACGATCCACTTCGGGGTCGGGACAGGTCCCTTCCTCGCCGACATGCGCCTCGACGGTGTTGCCGACGGCGTGGGTGTCGACTGGCGGCTGCCCCTCGACGAGGCCGCTGCGATCCTGGGGCCGGATGTCACGGTGCAGGGCAACATCGACCCCGCGCTGCTCTCCGCACCGTGGTCGGTCCTGGAGGCCCATGTGCGTGACGTCGTCGAGCGGGGTCGCGCGGCGCGCGGGCACATCCTGAACCTCGGCCACGGCGTGCCGCCGGAGACCGACCCGGATCAGCTCACCCGCATCGTCGAGCTGGCGCACACGATCTGACCGTCACCGCCCCCTGCGGAATCGTGCGCCTGATCCGTAGATCCGTGACGGTGAAGCGTCCGGGCGGGAGAACGGGGCGGTGCGAGAATTGACGGCATGAGCCCTGAGTCCTCGTCCGCCGAGCCCTTCGACCTGGCCGCCCGCGCGGCCGAGAAGCACGTGGTGGTCGTCGGTGGGGGCATCGGAGGGCTCGTCGCCGCGCGCGAATGCGCCAAGGTCGGGATGCGCGTCACCGTCCTCGAGGCCGAAGCGGTGCTCGGGGGCGCGATCCGCCGGGTCGACCTCGACGGTGTCACGGTCGATGCCGGGGCGGAGAGCTACGCCACCAGGGGCGGCCTCGTCCGCGCCCTCGTCGAGGAGCTCGATCTCGCCGATCGCATCGTGGTGCCGCAGGCCGGTGGCGCCTGGCTGGCAGGCATCCCCGGTGTCGGAGCTGCCCCGCTTCCGGCGGGCGGCATCCTCGGCATCCCTTCGAATCCGTTCCAGCCCGACGTCCGTCGCATCATCGGGTGGTCGGGTGTCTGGCGCGCATACCTCGATCGGGTGCGTCCGCCCCTCACGATCGGGCACCAGCTGAGCCTCGGGAAGCTCGTCGCGTCGCGCATGGGGGCGAAGGTGCGGGATCGACTCGTCGCCCCCGTGACGACGGGCGTCTACTCCGCGTCTCCGGACGACGTCGACATCGACGTCGCGGCCCCGGGGCTCAATGCCGCCCTGACCAGGGTCGGCTCGCTCTCCGGCGCGGTGCAGACCCTCCGCGACGAAGCCGCGGCGAAAGCTGCGGCGACAGCGCCGGAGGCCGACGGCACCGCCCCAGTCGTGGCGAAGACTCCTGGAGCTGCCGTCGAGGGCCTCTCCGGGGGGATGAGTACCCTCATCGATGCGCTCGCCGCCGACCTGAAGCGCCTCGACGCCGATGTGCGCACGGGCGTTCGGGTGCGCAGTCTCCGCAGGACGGGTGCGACGTGGTCTGTCGAGGCCGAGTCCGCGACGGATGCGGAGCACGGCGGTGAACCGGCGCTCGAGGGTGCACCGGCCGATGAGGACGTCGCGGCGGAATCCGCGCCACCGGTGATCGAGGAGCTCGACGCGGACGCCGTCATCATCGCGACGCCCGAGTCGACGGCGCGAGGACTCCTCGCCGCGGTGATACCGGACCTCCAGAAGACGCAGGCCGCGGCCTCGCCGGAGATCGAGATCGTCACGCTTTTCCTCGACGCCCCCGAGATCGCGTCCGCCCCACGGGGAACAGGTGTGCTCACTGTTCCGGGGAGCCACACGGCCAAGGCCCTGACGCACTCGACCGCGAAGTGGGGCTGGGTGGGGACTGCGGCGGGTTCCCGGGAGATCGTCCGCGTGTCGTTCGGAGCTCAGGGCGAGCCGGCCGCCACCGCTCGGCTGAGCGATGACGCGGCGGCTGCACTGGCGCGGAGCGAGGCGGCCGCCCTGCTCGGAGTCGCCATCGCTCCCGAAGCCGTGATCGCCTCGCATCGCGGTCGGTTCGTCCAGTCGCAGCCCGCATCGATCATCGGATCCGGCGAACGGCGCACGGCCGCGCGCGCGGCGATCGAGGCGGTGCCCGGCATGGCCGTGGTCGGCGCCTGGCTTGCGGGGACAGGGCTCGCCCAGGTGATCCCCGACGCCAGGGATGAGGCCGACCGCCTCCGGCGCTTCCTTCTGTGGGACTGAGCGCTTCGACGGACTGAGCGCCATGACCGAGAGAGCGCTCCGTGTCAACCCTCTGACCCATAGATGCCGAAATCGGCATACGGGGTTACGCTGGGTACCTGGCCGCGGGGTGCGAGAGCCTGCGACCGATCCCAACCGGGCGAATCTGGCCGGACTACCGGAACAAGGTGAGGAGACCCCATGAAGGGGAAGATCGGACTCGTCGTCGGACTCGGCGTGGGCTACGTCCTCGGCACCCGTGCCGGACGTGAGCGCTACGAGCAGATCAAGACGCAGTGGCTCAAGGTGTGGCACCTCGATCCCGTGCAGGAGCAGGTCACCAAGGTCAAGGGCTTCGTCGGCGACAAAGCCGCAGCCGTCCCCGGTGCGCTCTGGACCGGCGTCGTGAAGGTCGCGAAGTCCGTCAGCGGCAACGGCACGCCGGGTCAGCGCCTCGACTCCGCGATCGCCACCGGTCGTGAGGCCGCAGAAGACCTGGCCGAGGCGACGGAGGAAGCGGTCGAGGCGGCGAAGGCCACGGCTTCGTCCAGCAAGACCTCGACGTCCGCCTCTTCCAAGCCCGCCGCGAAGAAGCCGGCTGCCAAGAAGCCCGCCGCGAAGTCGGCCACCAAGAAGTCCGGCGCCTGACATGCCCCGCGGATACCGTGATCGTGCCGACGACAGTCTGCTGACTCTCCTCGGGGATCTGCCGGAACTCGTCACGAATCTGGTCAAGGCCGAGATCGACGCGGCGAAGGCGTGGATCTCGCGCACCTCGAAGGACGCCGGCATCGGTTCCGTGTGGTTCCTCGTCGCGCTGTTCTTCCTGTTCTGGGCCGTGCCGGTGATCCTGGTCTTCGCGATCGCGGGTCTGTCGTCATGGTGGCCCGTATGGCTGTCCGCGATCGCGGTGTTCGGCATCCTGATCCTCGCGGTGCTGCTGTTCGCTCTGCTGGGCGTCCTCAAGTTCCGCAAGGTGCTCGCGCGCCAGAATCCGGCTCAGGCCGTAGCCGAAGACATCCGAATCGTGAAGGAGGCCGGCGATGACGAATTCTGAGTCGCTGCCGCGCACCGCCGTCCCCGGCGGGATCGTCGACCCGGTCGCCTCGGCTCGTGCGGAGCTGAAGGCCGCCCTCGCCGCGATCGAGATCAAGGGGAACATCCCGCGCCGGGTCGAGAAGGCGTCGACGCGTGCGGTGGCCAGGGCGCGCGTGTTCGCCGACCGCAACCCGATCGGGGCGGTCGCCGCCACCGTCGGCATCGCGGCGGCGGTCGGCGGCGCGGTCTGGGCGATCGCACGCTTCATCTCGCGCTGACACGCATCTCGCACTGACACGCATCTCGCACTGACACGCATCTCGCACTGGTGCGCAGCATTCCAGGATGTCGTGAGGCACCCGTCCGGGTGATTAGCGGCTCCTGCGTAAACGAGGCAGACTGGGGAGCATGATGTCCGAAGAGCGCGATGAGAACCCGTCCGGCTTCACCCTCTGGGCCGTCTGGCGACGAAACCCCGACGTCCCCGTGACGGAGAACGACTCGACCGAGCTCGAGACGATCGTCTCCTACATCGAGGATTCGGGCGTGACCGTCCGCGGTTTCTACGACGTCTCCGGGCTCAAGGCCGACGCCGACCTCATGGTGTGGCTGCACGGTGACACGGCGGAGGAGCTGCAGAAGGCGCTGCGCCGCCTGCGTCGCACCGAGCTGCTGCGCTCCCTCCTCCCGGTGTGGAACGTGATGGGCGTGCATCGCGACGCCGAGTTCAACCGTTCGCATGTGCCGGGCTTCCTCCGCGGCATCGGCCCCAAGGACTGGCTCTGCCTCTACCCGTTCGTGCGCACGCCGGAGTGGTACCTCGCCCCGGAGGAGGAGCGTCGCACGATGCTCGCCGACCACGGACGCAAGGGCGCGGCATTCAAGGGCGTGCTCGCCAACACCGTCGCCTCGTTCGCGCTCGGCGACTACGAGTGGCTGCTTCCGCTCGAGGCCGATGAGCTCACCGACCTCGTCGACATGATGCGCGATCTGCGGTACACCGACGCCCGCCTGTACGTGAAGGAGGAGGTGCCCTTCTACACGGGGCGCAGGCTCCGGTTCGACGAGATCGCGGACGTCCTCCAGTAAGCGCATGAGCACTCCCATCCGTCTCGGTACCCGTCGAAGCGCGCTCGCGCAGGCGCAGTCGGGTCATGTCGCCGCGGCTCTCGAGAAGCTGTCGGGGCGCCGGGTCGAACTCGTACCGATCACCAGCGAAGGCGACACCAACCGCGCGTCGCTCTCCGAGATCGGCGGGCAGGGCATCTTCGCGACGCGTCTTCGCGAGGCGTTGTTCGCGGGGGAGTGCGACTTCCTGGTGCATTCGCTGAAGGATCTCCCCACCGCCATCCCTGAAGGGCTCGTGATCGCGGCGACCCCGAAGCGCGAAGACCCGCGTGACGTGGTCCTGACCCGTGACGGCACCGCGTTGCACGAACTCCGCTCGGGAAGCACCGTCGGTACCGGCTCACCGCGACGCATCGCCCAGGTCCACCGGCGAGCACCCGGCGCCGAGGTCGTCGACATCCGCGGGAACGTCGATTCCCGGCTCGCCAGAGTCGTCTCCGGTGAGCTGGACGCGGTGATCCTCGCGGCAGCCGGTCTCTCGAGGCTCGACGCGAAGTCGCCGCTCCGACGCGAAGAGCTCGGTCTCGCAGAATGGCCCACCGCGCCGGGACAGGGTTCGCTCGCGGTCGAGACCCGGGCGGACGCCCCGCAGGAGCTGCTCACGGCCCTCGCCGGTCTCGACGACACCGACACGCGTCTGGCCATCACCGTCGAGCGCGCGATCCTGCAGGGCCTGGATGCCGGGTGCCAGGCACCGATGGCCGCTCACGCCGTCGTCGACGGCTCCTCGATCCGCGTCAGGACCGTCGTGTACGCCGCTGACGGGGGTCGCCGGATCGGCCTCGACGTCACGGAAGACCTGAACGGGGAGTATATTCGTCGGAACGGCAGTGGCAATGGAGCGGATGCTGCCGATGGTGCAGACCCGATGCACGCAGCGCGCGAGCTCGGGTTCACTGTTGCCCGTCGGCTGCTCGATCAAGGGGCGGCCGGCCTCGTATCCCGAGAGCAATCCTCATGACCACTTCCGAAATCAAGCAGGACCGACCGCTGGACGGCTGGCGCATCCTCGTGCCCCGTGGCGGGCCGTGGGGCGACAGCGTCGCCGCGAGCCTGCGCGCGCTGGGCGCGGTCCCCGTCGTCGCCCCGCTCATCAACTTCGCGCCGACGACAGACCAGGCGACGCTCGACTCGGCGTTGGCGCAGCTGGCCGCCGGGGAGTTCGACTGGCTGACGGTCACGAGCGCCACCACCGTCGACGTGCTCTTCGCCCACAGGGCGGTCGTGCCGCGTTCGACCAAGATCGCCGCTGTCGGCGAGACGACCGCGGCGGCTCTGCAGGCGGTCGGCTACGAGGTCACGCTGGTCCCGGAGCAGGACAACTCCGCAGAGGGGATGGCACAGCAGCTCATCGCCCTCGAGAAGGAGCCGCGCCGCATCCTCGCGCTGCGCAGCGAGATCGCGAAGCCCGTGCTCAGCCGGCTGCTCTCCGAAGCGGGCCATGATGTGCACGGTGTCGTGGCGTATCGCACGGTCGGTGTCCCGGTCACGGAGCGGATCCGCCGCGATGTGGAGAACGGTCGGATCAACGCGATCCTCATCACGAGCGGTTCGGTCGCCGAGCAGGTGCGCGAGCAGTTCCCGGAGATCCCCGACGACACCCTGCTCGCAGCTATCGGACCCCGCACCGCGAAAGACGCGCAGCGCGCCGGGCTCCCCGTTTCGGTGGTGGCCGACCGTCAGACGATCGACGCCCTGATCGAGGCCGTCTCGCACTTCACCCTTCCGCACGCGGCCGACGAGTTCGCGCCGTGAGCTTCCCCGACGTGCGACTGAGACGACTGCGGCAGTCTCGCGCAGTGCGCGATCTGGTGCGCGAGACCTCGCTGCTGCCGGGGCAGCTCGTCCTCCCGCTGTTCGTGCGAGAGGGCATCACGGAGCCCGTGCAGATCGGGTCGATGCCCGGTGTCGCTCAGCACTCCCTCGATTCGCTGCGTGCGGCCGCGGTCGAGGCTGCGGAGGCGGGGGTCGGCGGCGTGATGCTGTTCGGCGTCCCCGAGGTGCGCGACGCCCTCGGCTCGGGTGCCGATGATCCGCATGGGATCCTCAACGTCGCAACCGAAGCGCTGGCGGCAGAGGTCGGCGACGCGCTCGTCGTGCAGACCGATCTGTGTCTCGATGAGTTCACCGACCACGGACACTGCGGCGTGCTCGCGGCCGACGGCTCCGTCGACAACGATGCGACGCTCGAACGGTACACCGCGATGGCTCTCTCCCAGGCGCGCGCGGGGTCGCAGCTGCTCGGGCTGTCCGGCATGATGGACGGCCAGGTCGCCGTGATCCGCAAGGCGCTCGACAGTGAGGGCTTCACGGACACGCTCCTGCTGGCCTATGCGGCGAAGTACGCGAGCGCGTTCTACGGACCTTTCCGGGAGGCAGTGGACTCTCAGCTGAAGGGCGACCGTCGCACGTACCAGCTCGATCCGGGAAACCGTCGCGAGGGCGTGCGCGAAGCCGTGGTGGACGAGGCCGAGGGTGCGGACATCGTCATGGTGAAGCCGGCGATGGCCTTCCTCGACGTGCTCCGCGAGGTGCGCGACACCGTGAGCATTCCGGTGTGGGCATATCAGGTCTCCGGCGAGTACGCGATGATCGAGGCCGCCGGTGCGAACGGGTGGATCGATCGTCGAGCAGCCGTTCTCGAGTCCCTTCTCTCCATCCGCCGCGCCGGTGCGGATGCGGTGCTCACCTACTGGGCCACCGAAGCGGCCGGCTGGCTGCGCGACTGATTCACCGAGGAGCACTCCTTTCATGAACGACCGTAACGACGACCTGTTCTCCGCTGCCCGCGCGGTCATCCCCGGTGGGGTCAACTCCCCGGTGCGTGCTTACGGTTCGGTGGGCGGGACGCCGCGGTTCCTCGCTTCGGCGAAGGGGGCGAAGGTCACGGATGCCACCGGCCGCGACTATGTCGACCTCGTCGCGTCGTGGGGCCCTGCGCTGCTGGGGCACGCGCACCCGGAGATCGTCGCCGCGGTGCAGGAGGCCGCAGCTCGTGGCCTGTCATTCGGCGCTCCGACGGAGGGCGAGGTCGAGCTCGCCGCGTTGATCGCCGACCGTGTGCGGTTCGGCGAGATCCGTCCTGTCGAGCGCGTGCGTCTGGTCTCCACGGGTACTGAAGCGACCATGACGGCCATCCGCCTTGCGCGGGGCGCCACGGGTCGCGACCTGTTGGTGAAGTTCGCCGGTCACTATCACGGGCATTCGGATGGCCTTCTCGCCGAAGCAGGTTCCGGCGTCGCGACGCTCGCGCTTCCGGGGTCGGCAGGTGTCCCGGCACCGATCGCGGCGCAGACGCTCGTGATCGGGTACAACGATCCCGAGGCGCTGGCTGCGGTGTTCGCCGAGCACGGCCAGCGCATCGCCGCGGTCATCGTCGAAGCCTCTGCCGCGAACATGGGCGTCGTGGCCCCGCTGCCCGGTTTCAACCGTCTGATCGCGGAGACCGCCCACGCCCACGGAGCGTTGATGATCCTCGATGAGGTGCTCACCGGATTCCGGGTGCACCCGGCAGGGTTTTGGGGTCTGCAGGCCGCTGCGGGCGAGGACTACCTGCCGGACATCTTCACGTTCGGCAAGGTCGTCGGTGGAGGCATGCCCCTGGCCGCGCTCGGTGGTCGAGCCGATGTCATGGATCTGCTCGCTCCCCTTGGGCCGGTCTACCAGGCGGGCACTCTCTCGGGGAATCCGCTCTCGGTCGCAGCGGGTCTCGCGACGCTGCGGCTCGCGACACCGGAGGTCTACGCGACGGTGGACGCCGCATCTCTTCGAGTCTCTACCGCCCTCGACGCGGCCCTCACCGACGCCGGCGTGACGCACGCGGTGGCCACCGCGGGCAACCTGTTCAACGCCTCGTTCCGCGCGTCGGCGCCGAGGGACTACGCCGAAGCTCAGGCTCAGGAGTCGTTCCGCTATGCGCCGTTCTTCCACTCGCTGCGTGAGCAGGGGGTGGCGCTTCCCCCGAGCGTCTTCGAGGCGTGGTTCCTGACCGCGGCCCACGGTGAGGACGAGCTGCAGCAGATCGAAGCCGCTCTTCCTGCCGCGGCCGCTGCGGCCGCAGATGCTCGTCCATAACCGCGCGTTGGTGACTGTGCGTTCGTGAGGGCGCGTCCAGGACCGCGCGTCCAGGACCGCGCGTCCGTGACTGCGCGTCCGTGAGGGCTCGTTCGGGACCGCGGTCAGACGAACATGACGCGGCGCGGTGATGCGTCGGTGTAGCACCGGCCGAGCGGGCTGGTCCACTCGATGTCGCCGCCGGGGGTCTGTCTCGCGCGCCATCGGTGCTTCTCGGCGATGTCGGGATGCCTCAGCGCGTGGTGCCCGACGCAGAAGTGGCTCAGGTTGTCGATCGACGTCGCTCCGCCCTTCGCATGGTCGTGATTGTGGTCGATCTGACACCGGTGGACGGGTGTGCGGCACCCGGGAAATCGACAGTGCTGGTCTCTGGCCTGGAGATGCCGCCGCATCGCCGCCGTCGGGGCGTAGGCGGCTGTGGCCGTCACGATGCCGGCGCGGTCGAGGAAGAGGCGGGACCAGCCGCCGTTGCGTCCGGCGAGGTCGCGGGCGATGTCGGGGTGCAGTGCACCGATGCCGTCGAGCTCGGCAGGCCGTTCGTCGATTCCGGCCAGCGTCTCGGCAGCGATCGTGACCTGGATGCGGGCGTGGATGCCCTCCAGACCTGTGCCCGCCGCGGCAGAGGGATCCGTGGTCAGGAGCAGGTCGCTGAGCAGGTCGGTGCGGACCGCATCGATGCCTCGCTCATCGGTCGGGGCGGATGGGGCACCGAGTGACGGATCCGTCGTGAAGGTGTCTCCGTCGCCGAAGATGACGTGGGCGTCGACGCGTGCGTCGCCGGTGTCCGGTCCGCAGGGTGGCTCGCTGTCGTACGGGTGGCTGTTGAGCACAGGGTCTTCGCGATGGGAGTCGTCGGCTCGCAGGTCCTGCAGAAAGACCCGATCGGCGCCCGAGTCGAGGTCGTCCGAGGACAGCGCCGGTGTGTCATCGCCCGGAGAGGGATGGTCGCCTCGTGTGGCGATGACGTGCTGTGCGAGCCGGGTCAGTCGGTCGAGGATCGCGTGGGCGAGATGCTCCGGCAGCACGACCTGCAGCAGCGCGAGGCCGTCGTCGAGCGACCGCAGCGTGACTGACCGCTCCCCGTAGGCCCGCCGATGGCGCTCGACCACGGTCTCGCAGGCGAGGGACGACGCGACGCGGCGCACGATCGCGCGGGCGCGTGCGGGAGAATCCTGCTCCGCGACGACGAGTGCGGCAGTGTCGTACAGGGTGAGCGCCTCGGTGGCGGCTCGACCATCGCGAACGGCCTGCCGCACGATGGCGCCCTCGCGCACGATCTCCCGAACGTGTGCCGCACTGATCGCGCCGCGTCGGAACGCGTCTCTGACGACGGGGTGCTCGGCTTCGAGGAAGAGGGCGTCTGTGAAGGCGTACTCGATGCTGCCCTTCGACACGCGACCGGTTGCCGAGTACTCGGCGATCATCGAGCGGTGGATCGCCTCGCGGTGCTGCGGCTGCTCGTGGACATCTTCTTCCTGCAGCCGCAGACGATCGGCGAGCAGCGCAGACGCTTCTGCCTCGAGGATCGCGATGCGTCGGCGCTTCTCCACCCACGCGTCGAGCAGCGTCTCGCGCTGATCGACGTCGTTCGTGGAGTGACCCATGAGTCGAGTATAGTACATATGTTCGAATCGAGGAAGGGGATGTGGATGACTGGTGCTGATCGACAAGGGATCGTTGCGTTCCTGTGAGCAACTTCCAGACAACTGGCAGGGCCACGCTGGCAGACTGGGGGACATGGTGACGTTG
This sequence comes from Microbacterium sp. CCH5-D1, assembly GCF_001557335.1. NCBI lineage: Bacteria > Bacillati > Actinomycetota > Actinomycetes > Micrococcales > Microbacteriaceae > Microbacterium > Microbacterium sp. CCH5-D1. The sequence goes on along the minus strand of NZ_LSJW01000256.1, from coordinate 773 downwards.
CTGCTGGACCAGACGCAACTGGAGGTCGTGCTCTCGCCGATCGAACGTGCCGCCACCTTCCACCGTGACAACCTCCGGATCGCGCGCGACACCATCGCCAAGGTGCAGCTGACCGAAGATGCCTGGACCTGGCTCCGCGGCGTGCCGAACCCCGGCACGCACATCCCCGGCGTCCTCGCTGCCGGCAGCTGGAAGGCCGCGGGCAGCCTCGACTTCGTGCTGATCCGTCGCCGTCGTCCGAGCGTCGTGATCGATCTCGAGGGCGACGAGCAGTACCGCCGTCTGATCCTCACCACGAGCCACGGGCTCGCGCTCACGCAGGCTCTGCGACTCGACGTGTCGGATGAGCCCGCCAACGTCGAGGAGATCGTGGCGACCGCGCCTGTGCCGGTCTCGAAGGGGCGCCGTCGTCCGGTCATCCGTCCTCGGCCTGCCTGACGCGAGGCGGCTCAGGCTTATGAATCCACGGTCGACCCGCCTCTGAATGCGGAACGCCCTCCGGGCCGAGAGGCCGGAGGGCGTTCGTCGTCAGCCGAGTCGCTCAGTTGCGACCGTGTTCGTCGTGACCGTGCTCGTCGTGACGGTGTTCGTCGTGACGGTGTTCGTCGTCAGGCTCGCTCTGCTCGCCGGCACCGGCGTCGGCGGTTCCGGACTGCTCGGTGCCGTGTTCGTCAGCGCCGAACCCGTCGGGCAGAGACTCCTCGGTGGGCGACTCCTCCGTGGGGGATTCCTCAGCGCCCGGCTCCTCGGCTTCGGATGCGGCGGTGTCGCCC